>CAISVC010000515.1 GCA_903888815.1 uncultured Fibrobacterota bacterium | reverse complement strand
GGGACGACGAACTCATCAAAACGGCGCCCACGCCACCCTTTGCGGCCAGGAAGATCATGAAAGTAATAGAAGCGAAAAATCCGTCGTTGTTCAACCAGATTGATTTCATGAGCAGTTTCTTTCTGGGGCTCAACCAGTTCCTCCCGCGCTGGATGAGGGACGCGATACTGGTCAACCACATGCATATAAAAGTCTGATGTACCGGAGGTACTCTATGAATACACAGCATGCCCTCAGTCAACCCCCGACGCGGTCCCGCGTCGACACGCTCCGCTGGAAGATTATCGAGGCGCCCCAGGAAGTCTGCATCGAGCGCGCCCGGTACCTCACCGAAGCGATGCGGCTCCACTGGGACAAGCATCCGGTGACAAGGATTAGCCTCGCCTTCGAGCATATCCTGAACAGTATCAGCGCCATTATACGCGATGACGAAATCATCGTCGGATGCCGCACATCCAAACTCAAGGGGGCTCCCCTGTTTCCGGAAAACAAGTCGTTGTGGATTGAAGGAGACCTGGAAAATTTTGATACACGGGGACTGCAAAGGGCAATGATCACACAAGAAGAAAAGGATGAACTTGCCGCGAAAATTCTTCCCTTCTGGAAAGGGAAGACAGTGGAAGAGCGCATGCAAAAGCTCATGCCGGAAGACGTGAAAACCGACATGGACAAGTACATTTTCACCATGATGCTCGAGATCACTTACGGAATCGGCCATTTTACCATGAACCACACTCGGGTGCTTGCCCGCGGACTCATTGGCGTCATTGACGATGCACAGCAAAAGCTGACTGGCCTTTCCCCGGAAGAGAAGAACGGTGAAAAAGGTCTTTTTTACGAGGCGGTGATACGCACCTGCCGAGCCGTCATCTCTTTTGCGCGGCGCTACAGCGATCTCGCGCTTACAATGGCCGCAGCGGAGCGCGACCGTGAGCGGGCGGCAGAGCTCAGGGAGATTGCGCGCGTGTGCAGCCGTGTTCCCGAATACCCGGCTGAAACGCTGCATGAAGCTGTCCAGAGCCTTTATTTTATACACCTGGTCGCGCAAATTGAATCGGGTGGGAACTCCATATCGCTGGGCCGAATCGACCAGATATTATTCCCGTACTATCGGAAGGATGTGGAAGCCCGACGGGGATCCCCGGAGAAGGCCCGAGAACTTGTGACCATGCTTTTTATCAAGACGAACGAGATCTGGAACGTCCTTGAGGAGGCTTTCATCCCTGGCGGAGAGGGCACCGAGGGCAAGACGACGCAGAACGTCACCGTGGGCGGCGTGGGACCCGACGGGCTGGACGCGACCAACGACATGAGTTATATCTCCCTGGACGCTTACGCCGACGTGAGGACCGTGCAGCCCAATTTCGGCGTCCGGGTCTCTCCCGATTGCCCCGGGGAGCTGATGCGCAGGGCGGTCGAGTATGACCGCGACGGCGTGCTGATGCATTTTTTCAATGATGAAGCCATCATCCGGTCCCTGGTGCGGGCGGGTCATACGGTTGAAGATGCCCGGGATTACGGCGTAGTGGGCTGCCTGGAGCCGAACGCCCAGGGTAAGACCTTCGGGTCGACCTTTGCGGTGCAGTTCAGCGGCATCAAATGCGTCGAGCTGGCCCTGTTAAACGGGATTGATAATATCTTCGGGTACCCGAGCGGCATTGAATCGGGAGACCCTGTGGGATTTAAAAATTTCGACGACCTCTGGAGAGCCTACGATAAGCAGATGCGCCATTTTATCAACCAGATGGTCCGGGGGATGGAAGTGCTCGACCGCACGATTGCCGAAACCGTCCCCTCTCCCTTTGCGTCGGCGATGGTCGACGGCTGCCTGGAACGGGGCCTGGACCTGACCAGGGGAGGTGCTCTCTACAATTCCACGGGCGTGCAGCTCATGGGGTTTGCCAACGTGGTGGACAGCCTGTACGCTGTGAAAAAAACGGTCTTCGAAGATAAGCTCTTTACGATGGCCGACCTGACCGAATGGCTGTCGCAGGACTGGCAGGATGCCGAGGACAAGCGCGCCTATTTCCTGAACCGCGTTCCGAAATATGGGAACGACAATGACGATATCGATGCGATGGCCTCACGGGTGATAGATCACTACTGCGACGTTCTATCGAAATACCGCAACTTCCGGGGAGGCGCATTCTGGCCAGGTATATTCTCCGTCGGTTTCCATATAACGATGGGTGCTTTTACCGGCGCGACGCCGGACGGGCGTTTCGCCGGAGACGTGCTCGGAAACGGCATCACGCCGACAACGGGAAACGCCGTATCTGGTCCGACCGCGATAATGAATTCCGTGGTGAAGCTTCCTGTGACGCGGGTGTTTAACGGCGCCAATCTTAATATGCGCTTTCAGGGAAAGAAGATCAGCACGGAGAACCTCACGACCCTTATCAATACCTATTTCAGGTGTGGCGGCACGCAGGTGCAGTTCAACATGGTGGATTCGGCAATCCTCAGGGAAGCGCAGCGGCATCCGGAGAAGCACCGCGACCTGTTCGTTCGGGTCAGCGGATATTCGGCTGAATTCACCGGTTTGAGTGACATAGCCCAGGACGAGATTATCAGCAGAACCGAGTTCGAAATGCGCCCATGAACGGGGTCACCGCGGCGATCAGACCGGGTAAAGCCGGAGACATTATAATAAGTAAAGGGGGATGGTTATGGGCAAGGTGATGACCACCGCTGATGCCATACAGAAGTTTGTCGGCAATGGTGATTTCCTGTTCATCGGCGGGTATGTCTGCAGGCCGCCGTTTGCGGCCATCCACGAGATCATCCGGCAGAAAAAGCGCGACCTCACCATCACCAGGAGCAATGCCGCGGATGACTTTGATATGCTTATCGGCGCGGGTTGTGTGAAGCGGTTTATCGCCACGTTTATCTCTCTGGGTATATATGGCCTTGCCAGATGCTACCGGCGGTCCATTGAACAAGGTATTCCCCATAAGATAGAAGTAGAAGAATATACCAACCTTTCGCTTCCCCTCATGTTGATGGCCGGCGCGCTGGGGATGCC
>CAISVC010000514.1 GCA_903888815.1 uncultured Fibrobacterota bacterium | reverse complement strand
GGGCGCTTTCCGGCTGGGCGCAGAAACAGATGGCTGCCTATAAGCGCACCCCGGGTCTGAAGGGAATAACCTTTGTTCCGATACGCGCCCGGCAGGACCAGAAAAAATTAGTGTTTGAGGCTGTAGTGGATTCGCTTCCTGTCCATGACCGGAGCGTCACCCGCTACCTGAAGCTGTTTCTGCTTTATGATACGGCCGACAGCCAGGTGGTGAAAGTGACGATTACGATCAGGGGAGAGTTACGGGAGTAGGTTACCGTTGATATGATTAAATGATGAATAATACGAAAAATAGTGAAATTTGCCGGAATATTGTTATATTATATATGGTGTGGTGCCATTTTTTAAAAAATTGAAAAATTTTAAGAAGGGAGTTATCATGAATCGTTTTTCATTGTCATCATCAATCGCGTTATTGATACTTGGATTTACTACGGTGACGTATACTTCATCCAAAACCTCTTTGGCATACCAGACAGCAATGGGTTACCTTGAAAGCAGGGGAGAGGTGTATTTCAAATTCCAGATTGGATCGCATGCCGAAACCGCATCGCTGACGAATATTATTTCGATCGATAATGTTGCGGGGAACGTTGTCTATGCCTATGCGAACAAAGCCGAGTTTAATCAATTCATGAAAAGAAAGATCCCGTTTGAAGTGCTCACTCCGCCGGGTCTGGAGCCGGTTCAAATCAAAATGTCGGATTATTCAGAGTATGGAAAAACAAAAAATGGCCCCCTGGGAAAAACTGCCGCAGTCCTGGCGTGGGACGCATATCCTACCTATGACGGCTATGTAACCATGATGAATACCTTTGCGCAGAATTACCCTGCGTTATGCAAAGTCGAAGAAATGGGCACCTCCATTCAGGGGAGGAAAATAGTATCGGTAAAAATCAGCGATAACGTCGCTCAGGATGAGAAAGAGGCGAAATTTTTATTTGAGTCGAGCATCCATGGCGACGAAGTGTGCGGCTATGTCCTGATGCTCCGGTTGATCGATTATCTTCTGACGAATTATCAGACCGATGCCCGCGTGAAACGGATTGTTGATAATCTTGAAATCTGGATAAACCCGCTTGCGAACCCGGACGGGACCTATAGACAGGGCAACGGTTCAGTAACCGGGGCGGTGCGGTACAACTCGAATAATGTAGACCTTAATCGTTCGTTTCCTTCTCCTGCGGGTGCGAGCGAAGCGCAGCAGCAGCCGGAAACGGTGGTGTATATGAATTTCAGTAAAAAGCATCACTTCACCCTTTCCGCCGATTTCCATGGCGGAGCGG
Source organism: uncultured Fibrobacterota bacterium (assembly GCA_903888815.1). GTDB lineage: Bacteria > Fibrobacterota > Chitinivibrionia > Chitinivibrionales > Chitinispirillaceae > BOG-1184. The sequence goes on along the minus strand of CAISVC010000514.1, from coordinate 2,677 downwards.
AAGTCGCCTGCTATGTCTGGGGCTGCTGGTCAAGAAACCACGCGGATAGAAACTGGTGGATGTATGTCAGCAAAGAATGGGCTGATACGGCACAGGCAAATGGGCCGGCGGGATATTTTGCCGGTACCTCCAGCACCGGCTATATCAATGGGTATCAATGGTATGTCGTCAACGGCGAACGAATGAACTGGGAGGGGTACTGGCAGCAGTGCAGGGACTTAACCATTGAGCTTTCCACGACGAAGCTTCTGGCAGCAACGAATCTGCCTCTTTATTGGAACTATCAGTATAAAAGCTTTTTAAATTATCTGGAACAGGCGCTCTATGGTGTCAGGGGAACCGTGACCGATTCAATAACCGGCCAGCCGCTTGCGGCGAGGGTATGGGCAAACCACGACGTCGACAGCTCGCATGTCTTTGCACGTCTTCCATGGGGTGATTATTACCGTCTGCTTAATGCCGGTACTTATACGCTGACCTTTATGGCGATGGATTCGACAGCAGGGAGGCTGGATACCGCCACCTATTATCCGAAAACGATCAGCAATGTCGTTATTGTCAATAAACAGGCAACAACGCTTGATGTCAAGCTCCGCAGGAAAACTACGGGTGCAATCAGCACAGCGAAAAACAATTTCAATGCAACGCCCCTGGCAATCATTCCGCTGCGGAAAGGAATGAAGATCGTGATTAATGATGCCAAGGTCGGGGAAAACGCAAGAATTGCGATTTACGGGTTCAACGGAAAACTAGTCCGGATATTGTCTGCCGCATCTGATGAAATTATCTGGGATGGAAAAGATCAGCGGGGAAACCTTGTGCCTAAGGGCTGCTATATTGTGAAAGCGGACGCGGACAATAGAACCTGCAGCATGAATTTTGTTTTTTCACATTAAAAAAATCATCGACCGCCACGGGGCAATAAGTGTTAAAAGGCAGCGGAAAGGTTTCCGCTGCCTTTTTCATGAGAAGTGCTGCGGTGAATTCCGTTTCCCCCGCAACGCATAGTTTGATACTTTCCGCAATAATTTATTTATTTTAACGCAAACGGCGAATCGCTGAATCTTTTCAGAAAAGACCCTATGGATCTGTTCAGAAAAAAGGATGTGGCAAAAATACTAAGTGATTTTGAAGCAGGGCTGTCAGATGATGGCGAGCGTCATGGTGCACTGAAGAGGGATTTGGGCGTACGCGACCTTACTTCCCTCGGAATCGCTGCAATTGTTGGAGCCGGTATCTTCAGCACAATAGGAAACGCAAGCGCTGACGGAGGGCCCGGAGTAATATTTCTCTTCATATTTACCGCTATTGCCTGCAGTTTTGCAGCATTTGCCTATGCAGAGTTTGCATCCTTGATTCCGGTTTCCGGAAGCGCTTATACCTACAGCTACGTCGCCTTCGGCGAGCTCGTAGCCTGGATAATGGGATGGGCGCTCATTATGGAATATGCCATCGGAAATATAACGGTCGCTATTTCATGGAGCGCATATTTCAACGGCATGCTTGAGAGCGGAGGCATTCACCTGCCCGGTTGGATGGCCATGGATTATTTAACCGCAGCAACAGGGTTCAAACAGGCAGACCTCCTCATGCATGGCGGAAAGATGTTTGCAAACCTTAATCAGGGATTGCAAACAGCCTATCATGCATGGACGACTGCGCCGACGATCGGGCCCCTGCATTGCATTGCTAATCTGCCGGCCTTGATGATCATTGCATTCATCACCTGGCTCGTGTATATCGGCATAAAAGAATCAAAGAATGCAAGTAATATCATGGTTGCAATAAAGCTGGCTATTGTAGTATTGGTGATTGTTGTCGGGGCATTTTACGTAAATCCGGCGAACTGGCATCCTTTCATGCCGAACGGCATCGGGGGAGTATTGCGCGGGGTGTCCGCCGTGTTTTTTGCTTATATCGGTTTTGATGCCATTTCAACCACCGCCGAAGAATGTAAAAATCCGCAGCGCGATCTGCCGCGCGGCATGATGTATTCGATTATTATCTGCACCGTCCTGTATGTGGCCATCGCCCTGGTATTAACCGGCATGGTGAAGTATAACGAACTCGGTGTCGGTGATCCGCTTGCATTCGTTTTCCAGAAACTGCATATGGGCTGGATGTCCGGGATAATCGGTGTGAGCGCTATTGTGGCAATGGCAAGCGTGCTGCTGGTGTTTCAGCTTGGCCAGCCGCGCATATGGATGAGCATGAGCCGCGACGGGCTGCTGCCGAAGAAATTTTCAACCATACACCCTAAATACCGCACACCGTCTTTTGCCACCATTATTACCGGATTCGTGGTGGCAGTGCCGAGCTTGTTCATGAATCTGACAATGGTTACCGATTTATGCAGCATAGGGACCTTATTCGCCTTTGTGCTTGTCTGCGGAGGCGTATTGCGGCTGGAGACGCTCCCCGGTGCACCGAAAGGCACATTTAAAACACCCTATATTAATTCGAAATATGTATTGCCGGTTTTGTTAGTTATGGCCTTAGCCGCAAGTTTTATTTATTATAAGGATGGTACAATGAATTTTTTAAAAAACACCCCGACAATGTATAAAACAGGAGCGTTTATCGGCAATCTTAATGAAGAGGAAATTACCATTGTCCGCAATACAATCTCAATCACTGATCCTCAGGGATACGTCAGGGCGGATAAAGATCTTGAAAG
>CAISVC010000513.1 GCA_903888815.1 uncultured Fibrobacterota bacterium | reverse complement strand
TTAGATTTCAATTCCGCAGAGACTTGAGGGTACGGGTCAAACGAAACCTGTTTCAGCACACTGACGCCCACCCGATACCCAAACAGGTGCCTTTAGCTAATGAAAAATCAGTTACTTTTTTTCATCTTTTCGTAAAATTCGAACGCCTCTTTCGGCTTCATGCCTTCATGCACCACCTTGCGCACCGCCTGGATCATGGCGGTCGGGGCATCGGACTGGAAAATGTTCCGTCCCATGTCAACGCCGGATGCGCCGCGGGAGATCGCGTTATATGCCATGTCAAGCGCCTCGGGTTCGGGCAGCTTTTTGCCGCCCGCGATCACGATCGGCACCGGGCACGAGGCGGTCACGGACTCGAAATCCTGTTCCACGTAATAGGTTTTCACGAACGCGGCGCCGAGTTCGGCGCAGATGCGGACAGCCAGCCGCATGTACTTGGCGTCTCTCACCATGTCCTTGCCGACCGCGGTAACGCCAAGCACCGGAATGCCGGCGCGCATGCCTGCGTCAACGAGCCGCGTCAGGTTGTGCACCGACTGGGTCTCGAATTCGCCGCCCACGAACACCTGCACGGCGACGGCCGAAACGTTCATGCGCACCGCGTCTTCCATGTCAACCGCAATCTGCTCGTTCGAGAGCTCCTTCAGGATGCTCGGGCCGCCGCTCGCGCGCATGACCACCGCCTTCTGCGTTGACGGCGGAATGATGCTGCGCAGGATGCCGCGCGTGAGCATGAGCGCGTCCGCGTACGGCGCGAGCGGGAGGATCGAGATGTCGACCCGCTCGAGGCCCGTGGTCGGACCCTGGAAATAGCCGTGGTCGAACGCGAGCATGACGGTCCTGCCGGAGGCCGGGTTGAAGATGCGGGCGAGCCGGTTTTTCATGCCCCAGTCGTAGTTGTTCGAGCCTTTCAGGAAAAAAAGCTCGTTTTTCTGGGGAATGTCGGCGTAAAAATTTTTCTCTTTTTTTGACACGTCCGCTTCGGGCATGGTAAAACTCCTTGGAAGATTGGGATAATCAGCAATTATTAATCAGAAGTCTAAAAATACTATCTTTAAAAATAATAATCGTCGCATTTTTAAGCAAAGCTGGAAAAGGTGGCGAAAGAGTTAAGGTTGACAGAGTGAAACTCAGCGGCCAGAAGTGCGTGGTTTCTTTGATTTTGGGAGTCACCGAAAATTGCCTCGCTTCCTGCCTGCAGAGACTGCTCCTGCAGGCGGCTTATATAAGCCGCCCCCTATGTTCGCTCGACAATCCCGGTGATTCCCGAATCTGGGGCAACCTATTTATTCTCTGACAAGAGTCGAGGGCTTTATCGGTATAGCAAATTTCAGACCGATTCGAATCCGCCCTCAAAGGCGATTTCTCCGACACTTTTCCGGCCGCTGGGTTTTTCGCGTTCGCGCAGCTTTTCAGGGAGGTCCTCTTTTTTCCCCGGTTTTCCGATTGCCGCCATGGCCATGACCTCATAGTCGTCCGGGACATGGAGTTCTTTTCTTGCCGCAGCGTAGTCGAATCCTGCCATGCCGTGAGCCACAAGCCCCGAAAGGCCTGCCTGCAGCGCAAGGTTTTCCCACGCCGCTCCGGTATCATACGCAAAGGTGGGTATAACGGTAGTACCGGAGTCGAATGTTTTCTTCGCGACGATTACCATGAGTGCGGACGCGTTTTTGCACCAGAGCCTGTTACCTTCCATTAAAAGGTTGAAAAACAGCTCCCAGTTTTTTGTGTCTCTCCTTGCATAGAGGAACCGCCACGACTGGCTGTTGTTGCACGAAGGCGCCCAGCGTGCAGCCTCGAAAAGCGCCATGATCTCGGCGCCGGACATCGGCTCGCCGGACATCGCCCGCGGCGACCAGCGGTTCGGGAAAAGGTCGCTGCACCCATACTCTACCTGACGGGTATTGACTTCTCTGGACATGATGCCTCCATTGTTAACACGCCAATAAAAGTGATCATTCAATAAATGAACTCTGGATAATCTATTTTTTTCCACAGTTGCGCCGCCAGTGTCGGCAAGCCTATTTTCTTCATGATCGCTGGAAGATGAGAGGAGTCACCGAGGTTGTCGAGCGAACATAGGGGGATGCCTGCTTCAGGCAGGTGGGGGTCCCCAGGAAGCGAGGCACTCTTCGGTGACTCCTCTCGGAGGGTGTTTATTATTCTGCGATGAGATATACAGTATGAAAATTACAATCTGTCAATACAATCCGCTGGTCGGCGACGTGGCCGGAAACGCGAAGCGCGTCTGCGAGGCCGCTGCGTCGGCGTCAAAGGAGGGGACAGACCTTGTCGTTTTTCCGGAGCTGTTCATTCAGGGATATCCTCCGCGCGACCTTCTGGAGCAGCGCTGGTTCATACGGAACAGCCGGGAAGCGATTGAAAAAATATGCGCATGTTCGAAAAAATATCCGCAGACCGGAATCCTCGTCGGCACGGCGCTGCCCAATGAGCTCCCGCATGGAAAGCGGCTCTGCAACGCCGCGGTGCTCATCCATAACGGGAAGATAGTATTTCATCAGGCCAAGGCGCTCCTGCCTGCCTATGACGTTTTTGACGAGACCCGCTATTTCGACCCTGCGCAGAAAGTCAGGGTGTTCGGTTTCAAGGGTGAGCGGCTCGGCATAAGCATCTGCGAGGATGCATGGAACCATGAAGAACTCTGGACCGGACGGCTGTACAAGAGAGACCCGATCGCCGAGCTGGCTTCGAAAGGGGCAACCCTGTTCATCAATATCGCCGCATCGCCGTTTCACATGGGCAAGGAAAACCTGCGAGCATCGCTTGCAAAAAACCACGCGCGCCGGCACGGAACGCCTTTCCTTTATGTCAATCAGGTCGGCGGCTATGACGAGCTCATTTTTGACGGCAGCAGCATGTATTTCGACGGCAAAGGCGCCCTGCGCGCCAGACTTGGAGCTTTTACCGAATCAACAGCGACCGTTGACACAAAAAAGCCGGGGAAACCCCTGCCTCTGCCTGATTTCGACACGGTCGAGGCGGTGCACGGCGCGCTTATCCTCGGCGTCAGCGATTACGCGAGAAAATGCGGCTTTTCAAAGGCCATTATCGGGCTGTCGGGAGGCGTTGATTCGGCGCTCACCGCGTCGCTTGCGGCGCAGGCGCTCGGGTCCGGGAACGTCTGGGGAATCGCGCTTCCCTCGCGCTACTCGTCGGAAGGAAGTGTGGCTGACGCGGAAAAACTCGCCGCGAACCTCGGCATCAGATTTTCCGTCATCTCTATTGAAAAGCCTTTTACTGCTTTCCTGGAGACACTCGCCGAAACCTTTACAGGAACCGCGCCGGGCATTGCCGAAGAGAACCTTCAGGCGCGCATCCGCGGCACGCTGCTTATGGCGCTCTCGAATAAATTCGGCCACTTGCTGTTGACGACCGGCAATAAGAGCGAGCTGGCGGTGGGCTACTGCACCCTGTACGGCGACATGAACGGCGGCCTGAGCGTGATTTCCGATCTGCCGAAAGGGATGGTCTACAGGCTCGCCCGTTTTATCAATACCGCTGCCGGTCGCGAAATCATCCCGGCCGCAACGCTCGACAAGCCGCCTTCCGCGGAGCTGCGACCCAACCAGACCGACCAGGATACGCTGCCGCCCTATCCGATGCTTGATGCGATTCTGGAAGGAATCGTGGAGCGGGGCGATTCGCTCCGTGAGCTTACGGAAAAAGGATTTGATAAAAAGACCGTGCAATGGATCTGCAGCGCGATTGCCGGCAGCGAATACAAGCGGCGTCAGGCGGCCCCGGGACTGAAAGTTACCCCCAAGGCGTTCGGCGTGGGCCGGCGGTTTCCCATTGCGGCTAAGTATAAATGGTAGGAGTAAACAGGTGTTTCACTATTGAGAGGACTGCCTTCCAACCCTTGTAAGACCGCTGCGGATTCGCTTATGGTGCCATGACCAAGCGTCACCTTCAAGAACACCCAAAAAGAATCAGTGATCGCGAATCCGGCGGTCGGCACAAGGGTTTCCAGACAGCCCTCCCAATAGTGCGCGTGGCTCGTGTAACATTCAGAGTGTATTTTTTTTCAGATTATATTAGTAGATTCAGAAGCGGGGGGCGGCGAGGATTATTGAGCGACCATAGGGGGCGCCTGAAAGGCGGGGGTCCCCTGTAAGCGAAGTAATTCTCGCCGATTCCCGCGAGGAATTATTTATTTCCCCTTGTTTCTTCCACCATCTTCGCCAGTTTCCGGACAACCGTTTCCACATTGTCCCCGGTGACTGCGGACATGGAGAGCCAGCCAGAGGGCAGGGCGCTGCGGTTTTCTTTGGGGATCAGGTCGCTTTTGGTAAGAATGAGGCATTGCGGCCGTTCGGCAAGGCCTGCGCTGTACTGGGCAAGCTCGTTAAGCAGGATTTTTGCCTCTGCCTCAGGATCGGCGGACGTGGAATCGATGAGAACGGCAAGCACCCGGGTCCGCTCGATGTGACGCAGGAACCTGATCCCAAGGCCCTTGCCTTTGTGGCTGCCTTCGATGAGACCCGGAATATCGGCCACGACGAACGAGGCATGCCCTTTGTCCGCAGGGACGATGCCTAAGTGAGGTTCGATGGTGGTAAAGGGGTAGTCCGCGATTTTCGGCCGGGCCCTGGAGATGCGCGAGAGAAAGGTCGACTTGCCGGCGTTCGGCCTTCCCACGAGCCCGACATCGGCCAGCACCTTGAGCACGAGCCGCAGCCGTTTTTCCTCGCCGGGCCTGCCTGCTTCGGCAGTTTCCGGGTTCTTATTGCGCGGGGAAACGAGCGCTTTGTTACCCCTTCCTCCTCTGCCGCCGCGGGCCATGAACACCGGTTTTCCTTCGTCAATGCAATCGGCGATGATGTCGCCGGTTTCGTCGTTGTAGATGACCGTGCCCATCGGAACTGCGATCGTTATGTCTTTGCCGTTTTTTCCGGTTTTCGTGGAACCCTTGCCGTGCATGCCGCGTTCTGTTTTATAATGCTGCTTATACGCCATGTCCTGCAGCGTATAAATGTGCGGCGATGCCATCAGGTAAATATGGCCGCCGCGGCCTCCGTCGCCGCCGTCAGGCTTGCCTTTGGGTTTAAACGGCTGCCGTTCGTAGGCATGGCAGCCGTTGCCGCCGTTGCCGGCTTTTACATGGATGACTGCTTCATCGATAAACATCGGGTCGCTCCATCAGGGCCTGCGGGAATCATTTTTTTTACTGGAAGACGCTGGCGCGGAGGAAGGGGAAGCGGGAGCAGCAGCATTGCTTTCGGGTTTCTTCCCGCTGGCTGCCGGGGCGCTTTCCGGTTTTGCTGCGGTGCCCGAAGATGATCCGCCGGTATCAGATTTTGCGGACTTCTTATACGAATCCGAACGGTAGTCGGTGGCGTAGAACCCGCTGCCTTTGAAAATGAATCCGGCGCCTGCCGAAAACAGCCGGTGCACGGCGCCGCCGCAGCCCCCCTTGGGGCATTTTTTCAGCGGCTCGGCCGTGATGCTCTGGAACTCTTCAAACACCTGTCCGCATTTTTCACATTCATACTCATAGGTCGGCATAACAGGAATAAACTCCTTACAGGATCATATTTACAGTTTAATAAAAATACTTTTTGCTCTTATTGTACTGGTTCGCCGAACAGATCATAATCACCTGCTCCGGTAATTTTTACTTGCAGTATTGCTCCCGGAACACAACCTTTACTTTTCATAAAAACCTTTCCGTCGATCTCAGGCGCGTCGAAGCGGGTGCGGCCCTGAAAGGCGAATGACGGATCCTCCGAAGGACCCTCGACGATCGTCTCCACAATCGACCCGGCCCTGCGGCTGAGCGCTTCGCGGCTGATGTCGCGCTGAAGGAGCATGAGCGTTTCACAGCGCCGCATCACGGTCGACTGGCGCGGGCGGTGCGGCATGGTATATGCCCGGGTTTCCTCTTCCGGCGACCAGGGAAACGTACCGAGCCGGTCGAATTTTATTGCTTCGACGAAACGCACGAGCTCTTTGAAGTGGGCATCGGTTTCACCGGGAAAGCCGAGCATAAACGTGCTGCGGAGACCTACGGCGCCGGGAACAACGGCTCGAATTTTTTCAAGAAGCGCCCGCAGATCTTTTGAAAGGGGAGAGCGGTTCATTGCCGTGAGGATCGGATCTGCGATATGCTGCAGCGGTATGTCGAAATAGGGACAGAGCCTTTTTTCAGTAGCAAAGAGCTGCAGCAGCGCATCGTCAACATGCGCCGGGTGCAGGTACATAAGCCGGACCCACGGAAACGTTGTGGCGGCAAGCAGTTTTTGAAGGAGCTTTGCGAGGCTTGTGCCGATGTCTTTTCCGTAAAATGCAGTGTCCTGCGCCACAATGATAAGCTCGCGCGTCCCTTTTGTTTCGAGCCACTGTGCTTCCTCGATGATCTCATGCGCGGGTCTGCTGCGGTACGGGCCGCGGAGCCGGGGAATCACGCAATAGGCGCAGGAGTGCGAGCACCCTTCCGCGATTTTCAGATACTGCGTGGCAGCCGGTTCAAGGAGTTCCCGTTTGAAAGGCGAAAATGAGCCGGCATTGAGCTGCTTTGCAAGGAGGTTTTTCCAGTCATGAACGCCGACCCACAGGTCGACTTCAGGGAACAGTTTCGTGACTTTGTTCCGGTAGCGCTCGGAAAAACAGCCGCCGACAATGAGCCTCCGGCATTTGCCGCCTTTTTTGCACGAAGCCGATTCCAGTATCGCCTCGATCGCTTCCTCCTGCGCTTCGCGTATGAACGCGCAGGTATTGACCACGATCACGTCGGCTTTGATGAAATCAGGAATGACTTCGTAGCCGGACGTCCTGAACAGATGCGCGATCCGTTCGCCGTCGATCATGTTCTTGCTGCAGCCTAAGTTTTGCAGGGCGACTGTGGGCATTCTATAATCCGCTTCAATAATGATAACGCAGTTGTGCAATGAGAACCGCGTCGCCATCTATCTTGTAAACGATACGGTGTTCGCTGTTGATCCGGCGCGACCAGTAGCCTGAGAGGTTGTGCCGGAGCGGTTCGGGTTTTCCTATACCCTGATACTTATTGCGCTGAATATCCCGAATGAGTTCGTTGATCCGCCGCAGGATTTTTTTATCGGTCTCTTGCCAATAACAGTAGTCTTCCCAGGCATTCTGCGCGAAAATGAGCTTCACTCTGTCAGCTCCCGCTCCACGCCCTTTCCCGCATCGAGTTCGTCGATTGACTCAAGAAGCCGATGCGCATTGGCGGGACTCTGAAGCAGATAACTTGTCTCACGCATCGCCTCGAAGTCTTCCAAGGACACCATGACCACTGCATCGGATTTTTTGCGCGTTATTATTACAGGGTCGTGGTTCTCGCAGACTCTTTTCATCGTTTTCGCAAGATTTCCGCGAGCTGAAGTGTATGATATCGCATGCATAATCAACCCCTTATAATGTACATGTACATAAAACTGTACATAATATATATCATTTAAAAATTTATTGCAATAGTCCTTGGGGGAAACACCCTAATTTCTTTCACGTCTTAATAATTTTTAGACAGCTTCGACAGTTCTGCCCGCCGTTTGAAAGCGAATGCGCATTCCGCATCGGCCGTTTTCGGAGAACACCTGGAGAATTCGAGGTAGTAGTTCCACGCCTTGGCCGCGTCGATCAGGAGCGCTTTGTTGTACGGTTCCCCTTCGTAGCGTTTATCAACGGTCCAGGCGCTGTAGTAGAGAACCTCCCGTTTGAAGGCGGGCGTTTGAGAAATAACCGAGCCGGCCGATGCCTTGAGCGCGATTTCAAAACGGTTCTGCGCTTCGGCATAGAGGCCGAGGTGGAAATAGGCCCGGCCGAGGTAGGCGTCGATTGCGGGATCGGAATAATGCTCCCTGAGCTCTTCAAGGATTTTTCTTGCTTTAATATACTGGCCCTGGTACTTGATCATGATGGCCGCCATGCGTACCTGGGCCTCGAGGTATTCGTTGGCGAGCCCGCCATTTTCAATGGACGGCACCCGCTGGTACGCCTCGACGGCGTCGTTCCACTGCTCGCGCTGCTCGTTCAGCTTTCCCAGATCAAGGAGCGGCATGGAAACCGAGTCATTGAATTTCGGCACCGCGGTCTGCATATGGAGGCTCCGCCAGAAGGCGATTGAGGAGAGCGCTATGGCCGCGACCGAGAGCACGAACGAGAATGCGGCAAAATGCCGTTTGAAGGAAAAGGGGATTTTGACCTGTCTGCCTGCCCCGAACGATGAGTAGGAGCTGATGCAGTGGTCGATCGCTTCGAGGATTTCTTTCGCCGACGCGGGCCGGTGGTTGGGATCGCGCGCGAGCAGCCGGTCGATGAGCTCCTCGGTGATCGCCGAAATCGACGGTCGCAGCTTGTGCACCCGCGTGTACGAACTTCCTTTTATCGTGTTGATGAGCTCCGTGAGATTCTCCGCCGCAAAGGGTTTGTGGCCCGTGGCAAGCTCGTAGAGCACGATGCCTAAGGAGAAAAAGTCGCTGCGTGCGTCTAGGCCGGTCCCTGAGATCTGCTCCGGCGACATGTAGTGGAACGTGCCCACGATCATGCCCTGCATGGTGCGTGACGTGATGTTGAGCGGCCGCGCAGCGCCGAAGTCCATGAGCTTGACCAGCTTCCCCGGCGTGATCATGATGTTTTCGGGCTTGATGTCGCGGTGCAGGATGCCCTGAATCTCCTCGTTGCTCGAACCTGTCATCTTGATTTTATGCGCATAGTCAAGAGCGTTCACGATCTGCTGGGCGATGGAGAGCAGTTCACGCTCGTTGACGCGCGGGTTGCGGATGATATATTCCCGCAGGGTCTGGCCTTCGATGTACTCCATTTCGATGTAGAAATAGCCGCCCACCTCGCCGGTATCGAACACGCGCATGATGTTCGGGTGATCGAACCGGGCCACGAGCTGCGCCTCCTGCTTGAAGCGGATAAAAAAGTCCTGTTCCTCGGCGAGCGACGGTTTGAGGATCTTGACCACCCGGTCGAGATCGAACCTGGTATTGTGCGCGCGGTAAATGTAGGCGGTGCCGCCCTCGTTGAGCCGCTCCAGGATCTGGCAGTTGCCGATTGTCTTGCCGATAAACGGATCGCCCTGCTCAAGGGCAGGATCGGATGCGGCATTTACAGGCGCTTCCGTCTGCTGCGGTACCGGTTCCTGAATCGTATCGGTTTTCGGATATGTTTTATCGGCCATATATTATGCTTTGTCAATAAGTTTTCTAATCTGTGCACGGATCGCATCGGTTGTGCGCTGTACCCCTTCGGCGCTTGCACTCTGCGGCATGCCTGCGGCGCTGCGGCACGATATATAGAATTTAATTTTTGGCTCAGTGCCTGAGGGCCGTGCCGTTACCGTACTTCCGTCAGCGAGCAGAAACTGGAGCACGTTTGAAGACGGAAGGTCTACGTCCTTTGCTTTGCGGCCGCCCTTGACTGTTGTTGTGGTACCGTTTTTATAATCCTTTACCGCAACAACTGCCTGATCTGCAAAAGACAGGGGAGGTTTGCATCGCAAAATCTCCATGAGCCTGCCCATGGTGGCGAGCCCGGCCTCGCCTTTGAAATAGCCTGAGATACCGGTCTCCTTGAAATAGCCATGCTGCTTCCAGAGCTCTTTCAGCCGGTCCACGAGCGTTTTGCCCCGGCTCAGGTGATAGAGCGTCAGTTCCGCGGTCATGACCGCTGCAGACACCGCGTCTTTATCGCGCACCTCAGGCGAAGTCAGGTAGCCGTAGCTCTCTTCGTTGCCGTACAGGAACACCGGGCCTGCCTTCATTGTTTCGAATTCGTGGATTTTTTCACCGATATATTTGAACCCGGTAAGCACATCAATGCAGCGAACGCCGTAACTTTCCGCGATGAGG
>CAISVC010000512.1 GCA_903888815.1 uncultured Fibrobacterota bacterium | reverse complement strand
CGGTAGTTGTAATTTTTTACCTGCACCTCCTGCGGCACGATCACCTGCCTGAACCCCACCTCATGCACGGACTCCTGCGCTTTTGCCGCATCGATCTCCATGAGCTTTGAAGCGCTCCTGAACTTTAGCTTCGCGCTGCCTTGAATCGCCTGGAACAGGGCCGGCTTGTCCGTGATCGCGAGCTTTTCCTGCGACCCGCCCGGTTTCACCTGTGAAGCTGCCACCTTCGGCTCTTTGAAGAAATACCAGATGCCGGCGGATTCCATGAGCCGCGAAATGAAATTGAAATCCGATTCCTGATACTGCAGCACGAACTCCTGCGCCGGATAATTCTGCGACACGTCGAGGGTGTAATAGTTCCGGAGCCCCGCGGTATCCAGCACCTCCTTGATAATGTCCGGTATCGACTTCTTCTGAAAGATGCGGGTCTGGTACTGAAGGTCGAGGAGGGAGAGTCTGGGCACGAGCGACACTTCGTATGCCGAATGATCAGTGCTTTTCCCGAAGAATTGGAATTTGTTTACGATTCCGGAATAGGGGACATAGTCGCCCTCACGGAAGATAAAGAACGTCGCGGGTTTATTGATCATATCGGCCGGATCCACGTCGTGCTTCGGCGATTGCAGGATGATCGAAAACCGGTACGGGTCGGAAACAGCGTCGGTTCCCTCGAATTGCAGGACTCGGAACGTCTCCTGCGGCAGTCCGCAGGCAAAGAAAAACTGCGCCTGGTTTGCGTTCTTTTGCTGTGGCATGAAAACCTCCGTTTTTTTATCGTTGGGAGAAGACCGATTACACAATGAAAATATATTTCCGTCCTCCGAATGGTATTTTATTATGAGTAGCATGAAAACCGATCCGAAAGAGCATTTTCAATACCCGGCATGTGTGCGATGCCTTGAGCGGCCGTGCGGCATTTTCCGTTACCGTCAGCAGCACGGCGATAAATTCCGGTTTGTCCATAACGCGCGGTATAACACCATCAACCCCTGCCTTTTTGCCGCCTCCGCTTTTACGGAAGTGGCCTCTCTCATGAGTAACTGTGAAATCCACGAACTCGACGAGCACCTCCGCGGTCTCATGACGCAGATGACGCCGGACGAACTGCTGCGCGTGAATAAAGACCGCTTTATCGAATCCTACCTTGACCGGGCCGGCCGCATGGAGTATCTGCGGAGGTTATGGGAGGACCGCATCTTCGCGGTCATCCGCGTGCCCCGGCCGTTCCGGCAGGACGAAAAAATGAAAGAATGGTTTGCGGTGTCGTAAAACTCCAGAGGCTTTCCAACAGGTCCTGTTCACAGACGCTGATAGGTATTCAGGCTCCTTGCAGTCAAACCCGGGAAAGTGATTTATATTTACTGCTGATTCTACACCGGCAATAATCATCAGGTTTGGATACACCGCCATGGCAGCACTTTTCCGCACCGCCATTTTTTCATCGCACCGCATCCGCATTCTTTTCCTGCTCCTCGCCATTGCCGGCGGAACTTTTTTCGCCTATTCGCGGTGCTTCAACAATGCGTTCACCAACTGGGACGACAATGAATACGCGTTCTACCTTTTTCAGCAGCTTGAAAAAATGCACTCCTCATGGACGAATATTACTTCCTTTTTCTTCCTGCCGGCAAACAACGGCGGTATTGAGCTTGCCTATGTCAAAGGAAATTTCCATCCGCTGGCCATGATTTCCATGGCCATCGATTACCGGCTGAGCCCGGCCTCTCCCGGAAACATCCCGCCCATCAGTCCTGCAGTGTTTCACGCCACCAGTATCCTTCTGCACGTTGCGAATACCCTGCTCGTGTTTTTCTTCATCTATTGTTGCATCCTTCATGTTTTCCCGGCACCCGATGAGCGGGAGCTCGGCGCCGGAACGGACAAAAAGCGCGCACTGACGGTTGCCGCGATTACTTCCCTTCTGTTCGGAATCCATCCCCTCCACGCGGAGTCGGTCGTCTGGATCTCTGAGCGCAAGGAT
>CAISVC010000511.1 GCA_903888815.1 uncultured Fibrobacterota bacterium | reverse complement strand
CCCGCCTTTTTATTTCTTCTTCACCGGCTTTTTCAGCTTAGGGTTGCCCTTTGATGCGGTAGTATCCTGTTTTTGTTGCGGTCCGGCAGGCGCCGGCATCGCCAGCACCTCGTCGATCGCCTTGCGGTAATCCGCTTCGGGACGCACGCCGACCAGCGCCCGCTGTACGGCCTTGTCCCTGATGACGAACACCGCGGGAATTCCCTGTATGCCGAAATACGCCGCGATCCGGCGGTTGTAATCAATATTGACTTTAAGGAACATCACCCTTCCCCGGTACGTTTTCTCCAGCTTTGCGAGCGTGGGGTTGAGCATCCTGCACGGAACGCACCACGCGGCCCAGAAATCCACAAGCACCGGTATTTTCGATTGAATGATACGGTCGGCGATCTGCTGGGATGAATCAGCGGTCATTTCCCTATCGTCAAAATACCCCGGCGCCGGCTGAGCTCTGCCGGTAACGCACAGGATTGACAGCAGCGCTGCGGCAAAAAACGGCAGTTGTATGATGCGCGTGAACAGTCTCGGAGGAACCATCAGCGGATCGGCGCCATATAGACGATTTTTATCTCCCTGCTCCACCCCAGCCTTCTTTCGGAATGCACGTCATCGGGATCGGTGAGGTACCGCCGGTTTTCGAGCATATCCCTGGCATCGAGTTCAACGGCGAAATTCGGCGTCAGGTTCCACCTGAAACCCGCGTTCAGATAGCCGTCCTGCGGCAAGGCGTAGGCATTTTCGCCCCGGTACGGATCTCTTGTGTTCAACCCGAAATCGTATTCGATGACGAATGAAAAACTCTGGCTCAGCCCCAGATCAAACCCGGCCCACGCGTCGGGCCATTTGACTTTGCCGATCTCCTCGAGCGACCAGTTGATATCGCCGTGGAAACCGAACGCGATGGTTTTAAAAAGAAGGTAGCTCTTGCTGCACGCGGCGAAAAAGCCTTGTGATTTGTAAATATATCCCGTGTACCCGTAATAATGATCGTCGGCAATGCCGCCGAATCCCTGATAATCGAAGCCGATCGCAACGGCGGGAAGGAAATAATTCTCATCGAGAAGACGGTATTTCACCAGGCACCCCGGGAACGGGTTAAACCGGGGATGGTCGCTCCGGCCGATGATGCCTTCGGCGCCGTAGCCCAGTCCCAGGGAAAACCGGTCGGTCACGCCGACTGCTATGGTAACGAGGAATCCGGTGGTATTCTGCCCCGGAACGCTTCCATCGTAGAGACGGCTTTCAATCGCGAAATACCCTTTCGGGATAACCCCGGCAGTATGCGCATCAACCAGCCGGATCGGCGGCATCGCCTCTCCGGCAAATGTTCCCGTTACAAACATTGCTGTTAGCGCGGCAATCAAACCAGCTGATCCCGTGAAAAACCGTGATCGCGGCTGCACATGGTTCATTTCCCGCATGATGCCTCCTTCTGCCGAAGCCGACGTCCATTATTCTTCTGTATATCGTTCTTTTTGCGGGCATGTTCTTCGTTGGTGACCGAAAACTCATGGCCGCCTGAACCGTCCCACTTTGCAACAAAATATAGCTCATTGGTCTGTACGGGCGAAACCGCGGCAATAAGCGACGCACGCCCCGGCGAACAGATGGGACCGGGCGGAAGTCCCTTTACGCGCCTTGTGTTGTACGGCGACGTGCTGTTCAGCTCCGAAATATAGAGCGGGCCGTCCCACTTTTTGAAAATATACCGGACGGTCGGGTCGGCGCCCAGCGGCAGCCCCATACGCAGCCGGTTGTAAAAAACGCCTGCAATGCGCGGCCGCTCAGCGGCCAGCGTGGCTTCCTTTTCAACGATTGAGGCAAGAATGACGATATCACCTTTTGTTAAGTGAAAGCCGTCAACCCCCGCGGTATCGATCATTGCCCGCTCCTCATTAAACCGGGCAACCATCCGCCTGATTATTTCCGCCGGCAACGCATCCTCATGAAAGCTGTACGTATCGGGAAACAGGTACCCTTCGAGCGACGGTGCCCCGCTGAGCCCGAGCTCTCCGGCCAGCGCCGCATCACAGCACAGCCGTATGAATTCCGCCGTATCAATCGGAAAGACCTGCCTGATATGCGCAGCGGTCTGCTCAATGGTGCAGCCTTCGGGAATGGTTACTGTCCTGTCAAGAGGCACCGCGCGCATCAGCGCATGCGCCGCGGCAATCACACCCGCGCGCGTTGAAAACGAGCATTTCCCGGCCTGCACCCGCCGTTCCATGCCCGACACCTTGATCCAGGCGAGAAGCGCCCGCTTCGAGGTGATGATGTCGCGCTGATAAAGGGTGTCGGCAACCGCACGCACCATGCACCCGCGGGGTATCACGATTGCCGCGCATTCGTGCCTGCCGGGCAGCGGAAAGAAAAGGTAATAAACGGTTCCTCCGGTAAACGCCAGTGCCGCACCGAGCAGAAGAAGCCATGGTCTTTTCCGGGTCTGTGCGAACCGCACCGTCCAGAGAATACCGTAGAACAGGTATCCTATGATAAAAAACAGAAAAAGCGCGCCTGCCAGCCATAAGTAAACCACCCATAAAACGCTGCGTTGTATCCTTTTCATTATATGCCGAGCTTCTTGAGTTTCCTGAAAAGCGTACTGTTATAGTATAATTGACCTATAAACCTAGTTTACGCATCTTCCTAAATAATGTCGCCTTATGTATGCCGAGCCGTTTTGCCGCAAGCTGCTTATTGTCATCGGCCTCCTTAAGGACAGCGCTGATATACATCCGCTCCAGTTCGTCGAAACCGGCGATGCGCGACAGCACCTCCTGATCCGACGGGCCGTGCAGGACCCGCAGTGCCACGGGTAGGTGCTGCACTTCGATCATGGACCCTTTACAGAAAACAAAAGCGTGTTCGATGGCGTTCTCGAGTTCGCGGATATTGCCTGGAAATTCGTGGGTGATAATCGCCTCCATGGCCTCCCGGGAAATTCCTTTGATCGATTTGCCGTACCGTGCATTGAACCGTCCGATGAAATGATCGCAGAGCAGAGGTATGTCGCAGCGCCGTTCCCGCAGCGGTGGAAGTCTGACCGTCACGACATTGACACGGTAATAAAGGTCCTCGCGAAAAGTCCCCTTTCTGACCATGCCGTGAAGGTCGCGGTTCGTGGCGGCAAGAAACCGGACATCTGCCCGCACCGGCGAGGTGCCGCCGAGCGGCTCATACATCTTTTCCTGAAGCACCCGGAGAAGTTTCGCCTGCATGGGAGCCGGGATATCGCCTATCTCGTCGAAAAAGATCGTCCCCCCTTCGGCAAGCGCGATCTTGCCGGGCTTGTCTTTCTTCGCATCGGTGAACGCACCGGCGCGGTAGCCGAACAGCTCTGACTCAAGCAGCGTGTCCGGCAGCGCGGCGCAATTGATCGCGACAAAGGCCCCACGGTTCCGGGGCGAGAGTTCATGCAGCGAGCGCGCGACGAGCTCCTTGCCGGTGCCGCTCTCGCCGCAGATCAGCACCGACGCCATGGCATTCGCGATTTCTGGCAGGATCTCAAAAACCTCCTGCATGGCCGGGCTCCTGCTCACCATGGAATGAAAACGCGCCTTGTCAAGAAGCTCATGCCGCAGTCCGGCCACCAGCGCTTCCGCCTCAGCAGTCGCTTCGCGCTGCTTCCGGAGCTGCGCTTCCTGTTTTTTCCTGCTCTCCGTGGTATCCTCTACCTGTGCCAGCAACGCGGAGGGACCGTTCTCTCCCACGTTGAGCGGGGTCACATGCCAGTCAAACCAGCGCGGTTCCGGCATTTCCCGCCCGGATTCGGCAGGGTACCGGATCTCACGGATGATGCCGTTTCCTTTCTGCAATTTGCTTTTTTCCGCTTCGGAAAGGACAAGCATGGAAAAAAGCGCGGGCGCCGAGGCAGCTCCGGTTTTCGCCTCGGGCAGACCGAACATCATCCTGAACGAGTCATTCCGGTCGATCAGCATGCCTTCGCGGCCGAACAATGCAATGCCGATCGGCGACCGCTGAAAAATGGTTCTGAAACGTTCTTCGCTCTCCCTGAGCCGCTCCTCGGCCGCAATTCTGGCGGAAATATCGACAATGCAGGTCCTGATGCCGGCGATAGTACCGTTTTTCACCATGGGTGCGGAATTGATAAGCACATGCAGCGTGTTGCGTTTTTTTGTCCGTAAACGGTACACTACGGGGTTTCCATAGTCTCCGTGAAAAATATTGTAAATATCCCGATCCAGCCGTTCCCGGTCCTCAGGGAAAAAAAGCTCGGTGACATTTATGCCTTTTTCAAAGTCATCGCGGGTAAAACCGAATGTTTCAAGCCCCAGCTCATTGGTATAGGTAATATGCAGGTCAGTATCCATCTCGCAGATAATGCCGGGGAGCAGTTCGGCAATCTCCTTGAAACGCCGCTCGCTCTCCTCAAGGTCGTCGCGTACGCGGCGCAGATCCACAGCGGACGCTGTGTGTTCAGGCAAATCGTTTTTTATAGTTTTATCAGCTGCTGTCATGCTGTGCATTTCCCGCTGAAATATAGTTATTGATAGGAAATAAAAAGTATTGTCTTACGCCAGATACACGACGGTCACGCCCTCCCCGCCCTCGCGCGGAAGTCCGCTCCTGAAATCCCTTACGCTCAGCCTGAGCTCGTTATCGAGCATCCCGCGCACCAGGTTTTTAAGTATCGGGCCCTCATTAAGGCTGCTGTGACGGCCCCGGCCGTGAATGACCAGCAGCTCTTTCACGCCGCGGTGACCGCATTCCCCGATCGTGAGGCGGATGCGGCGCGACGCCTCTTCGCTTGTCAAGCCGTGCAGATCGAGCGTCATGCGGAGAACGCCTTTTTTTCTCTTTTCGATCCGGGGGGCAATAGAATTCTCCGGTACAGGCTCAACGGAATCCTTGTCCCGTATCCCGTGCGCCGCACAATAGGCGAGAATATCTTCAGCCGTTCCGGGAACCGTGCGGGGCGGACGATGGTAATGGAAATGTCTCATACAGTCGCTTCCCGCTCAACTGTATCCTGTTCATTATCCGATTGTTCATTCCTGCTTCGCAGCTGGACCAGCATCTCTTTTTTCCACTCCGTAAAATCGCCGGCGGTTATCCTTTCGCGCACGGTCCGTACCAGCTCCATATAGAAATGGACATTATGCAGGGTGAGCAGGCGCAGGGCGAGTATTTCGCCCGCCATGTACAGATGACGCACATAGGCACGGCTGAATTTTTTACATGCGTAACAGGTGCACGCATCATCCAGCGGGTGATCGAAGTCACGGGTATGAGCGGCGTTCCGGATATTCAGCTTGCCATAGTGTGTGAATGCCGAGCCGTTTCGCGCGTTACGCGTCGGGAGTACGCAATCAAACATGTCGATTCCCCGTTCGATGCACTCCAGGATGTCCGCCGGCGTGCCGACCCCCATGAGGTAACGAGGTTTTTCAAGCGGCAGCAGTCCTGCGGTGAATGCGGCGGTACGGTACGTCT
>CAISVC010000510.1 GCA_903888815.1 uncultured Fibrobacterota bacterium | reverse complement strand
GGCACGGTTGTTCAGAGCGACGCAACATGGAGAAGATTTTTACATCCGGCATTCAGCGCATGCGCCACGCAGGCGAATTACCGGATTTCGGAACGGAGCGTGCGCTTCAACGCCGCAGTTGATATTCCGGCGTGGTTTACCAGAGCGTTCAGCGACGCATCCTGGGGAACGGCCGTGGAAAAGGGGACTCCGCCGGTGTCTCCCTGGGGAAATCTGGCACGGCGGCCCATACCGCTCTGGAAAGATTACGGCGCAGCGAATTATACGAACAATTCCTCTCTCGGATTGCCGCGGGCCGGCGCCGCCACGATCACCACCCAGCTGCCCTATAACATGCAGGTTAATGCGCGAATGACCGTGAGCGCTTCGTCAGCCGGCCTCGTGGTAAGGATCAACTCCGGATCCAACATAGAACAGAACCTTATCGCCGAATATCTCACGCGCGGCGGCGGTGGCGACGAAACATTCGAAATGCCTCTATGGCTGAACGGCGACAATATCCGCTATACCATTCCCGCAGGGGTAACGGTCAGGGCTGTTAGCTACCGACAGACCGGTTACAATACCAGCGTTGCCGGATCGTTTTCCTGCAACGATGCTTTCTATAACACCCTCTGGCAGAAAGCCCAGCGTACGCTGCAGGTCTGTATGCGCGACAACTACTTCGACTGCCCTGACCGCGAGCGCGCGTTATGGTGGGGCGATGTGGTAGTGGAAATCGGACAGACGTTCTACGTTCTCGACCGGAATGCAGACTTGCTTTCCGCCAAGTCAATACGTGAGCTTATGAACTGGCAGCGTGCCGACAAAACCATTTTCGCGCCGGTTCCTGCGGGCAACTGGAGCAGCGAGCTGCCTGTGCAGATGCTGGCGAGCGTGGGACGGGAAGGATTCTGGAACTACTTCCGCTACAGCGCCGATACGGCCGTTATACGGGAAGTGTATTCACGGGTTAGGGACTATATGAGTGTGTGGTCGCTTGGGACCGATGGATTGGTCGTGCACCGGGCAGGCGGATGGGACTGGACGGATTGGGGAAACAACATCGACGGCAGGGTGCTTGACAACTGCTGGTATTATCTCGCTCTCAAGTCAGCGGTTGCGATGGCTTTGCTTACCGGGAACACGGCTGATACGGCGGGATACGCTTCACGCATGCGCAGCATCGAGGCCAATTTCGACCGTCTGTTGTGGAATACCACGCTTCAGGCTTATTATTCGCCGGGTCTGACCACCAACCCCGACGACCGGGCAAATGCCATGGCCGTCATTTCAGGGCTTGCAGGAAAACCGAGGTGGCCCGGAATAACAAGCGTATTGACAGGCACCATGAATGCGAGCCCATGGATGGAAAAGTGGGTAGAGGAAGCGCTGATCGTCATGGGAAACGAAACCGCATCCCTTACCAGGATGAGGACGCGATATCAAGCAATGGTCACCAACGCGAGTACGACGCTCTGGGAAAACTTCCCTGCAAGCGGAACGCCCAATCATTCCTGGGCGGGCGGACCCCTTACGCTGCTTTCTCAGTATATTGCCGGAGTCGCTCCGGAAACGCCGGGGTTTACCGCATACCACGTGCTGCCGATGCTCGGATCATTGACCGCGGTTTCCGCAACCATACCGTCGGTCAAAGGATCAATATCGGTCAACGATTCGCTGAGCGCGACCCAGTTTGTCATGAACCTGATTTCTCCTTCCACGACGCAGGCGCTTGTGGGTATACCCAAGGAACGGGCCTGGCAGTCGGTGACCGGAAACGGAAGACCCGTCTGGAACCAGGGAACTTTTATCAGCGGGGTAACCGGGATAACCGGTGCTGGAGAAGACAGCCTCTATATCAAATTCAATGTTGATCCCGGCACGTGGCAGTTCGTGGCATCCTTGACTCCGGTCGGCGTGACTGATCCGGAAAACCATAACGTGCTATCGGCAGGAATACCGGTTCTTTTCCGAACAACACCATCGGCATTTGAAGTGATAGTGAATTCTGACATAAAGAAGTATACATTGACCATAGTTGATCTTTCAGGCCGGTGCGTTTACTCGTTTTCGAAGGAAGAAGGGGAAGTCCTCCGGATACCGTATGGTTTATTAAACAATAAAGTTTATATTGTGAATTGTGCAATTAACGGCAATAATTTTTCTAAAATAGTGCTGCTTGGCAAATAATATACTGTCATTAACCAGCAGTTTTAGTTGTATACGATATCAGCGGCCGCAAGTACCGCGGAATCCCCAATGAATACCTTCGAATGTTCCGGTAAATCGTCTGCATTCAAGTGAAATAGAGCAATAGCGTGCTACCTGATGCGGGGAGCTTCCCATGCTGAAGGACCGGCAGAAGCAGCGGATTGTTTTTGACTTTTTCGTAGTTATCGGGAGGGACTTTATTGAAGTCGGTCCACAGTACCGGTGAACTGCAGAAGTAAAGATACCGTCCGTCGGGAGACCAGTCAGGCCATGTTTCAAGCATCTGTTTCTGATGCAACTGCGGGACAATATAGGGATTTCAGCGTTTGGTTTGCAAGAAAAATGCAGTAAGCGGGTAGAGCGTAAAGGATAGCAGTGATTTATTTTATGTAATAATTTACTGATTTCCCTCGTTTTGAATAGTTAACCCAAATTATGCGTTAGGAATCGATGCAGAACTGTAAGATCGTGGTGCAGAAAGACGTGAAGGATTCGCAGGGCATACCCACTGGGGTAT
>CAISVC010000509.1 GCA_903888815.1 uncultured Fibrobacterota bacterium | reverse complement strand
GAAACTCGAAACCCGAAACTCGAAACGCTAAATAAAAAATCTTAAAAGGAAAAAGGAGAAAAAGATGAAAAAGACCATTCTGGGAACCGTCATTGCGTTGATAGTGCTGATCGGCGCGGGCGCGCTCTACTGGTTCGTGTTCAGGAAGGACCTGAGCGGCCAGATCGTCATCCCGTACATCGCGCACCAGAAACCAAGGATCGATCCGCACGTGCCGAGTTCGGTGCCCATCGCGGACAAACTTGACGAAGTGGTGTTTGACGGCCTGTTCAACGTGTCGGCCAGCCCGAGCGGCATTGTTTATGAAAACGGCCTGGGCGAATTCATGGGCATTGACCAGAAGTGCGTGGTGCGGGTGCGGCTGAAACCCAACCGCAAGTGGCATTCAAGCTTCATGGTGACCATGGACAAGAAGAAAATCGCGGTCACGCCGAAGCAGGAGAACGATTTCACGGCGCAGGACCTGAAATTCACGCTCAGCCGCATCCAGAAGCTGTCAAGCCTGTCGCCCGACTATATTCTCGTGTCGCAGGCAGTGCCTGATTTCAGTTTCACGGGTCCGGACGATAACGGCGAGATTAAATTCCAGTTCCGCAGCGACCGCATGTGGAGCCAGGACGACATAAAAGAGGTGCTTTCGTTCAAGCTCCTCCCGGCGAACTCGGACATGGAAGCGGCGCAGTATACGACCGGCACAGGCCCCTATATGCTCTGCGGCGAATATGAGGACGTCATCTATTTCCAGAAGATGCCCGGCGGTGTTGCGAACATCACGGACTTTGTTCTGAAGCCGTTTATCGACAACAGCACCTACACCACCGAACTCAAGAACCGCAACATCAACGTGCTGCTTTCGACGCCGTTCGGCGCGGTTTCGCCGATCCTGCATGACAGCACCGATTATTTCTATAAGTCAAGCATTGCCACCACATTTTTCGCGCTCTATTTCAACACGCAGAAGCTCTCGCTTCAGCAGCGCAAGGTCCTGCGGAAACTCGTGAATAATAAAGCGGTCATGGACCGCTTTTTCAAAATCGGCACGCCGCAGCAGCGCCATATCGCGAACTACCGCGGGCTCGGCGACAACTACGAGGAGTATCTCAATTTCAGCGTGTTCCCGACCACCACCTATTATGTCGAGGAAAAGCTGGTGAAGCCGGCGGCCGACCAGTCCGATGCCGACCTGTCGGTGCTGTCCGACACGGTCCGGATCCAGACCTGCCTGAACTTCGATTTCCGTGAAGAGCTCTCGGATCTTGTGGAAATCCTGAACGATCCGGCAATGTTCCACGGCAAGATAAAGGCTGTCGCGGTGTCGAACAGCGAGATCGGGCGGGGCGACTACGATGCGGTACTGTTTGCGTCGAGCGGGTACCGCAGCAATTTCCTGTTCGACCTTTACAACGTGTTCCTGCGCGAGCCGGATTTCAGCTCGTACCGGATCAACCTGCAGACCGCCATTGACAGCAAGGGAAAACAGGTGATCAGCGAACAGTCGTTTGCGGCGGATAAAAACTTCTTCAAACTCGACCTCTCCAGGGATTTTCCGGAGCGCGCCGATGTCAAGCATCTGCTCGATTACCTGTTCCTGTTCATGTCCACGCGCGAACTCGGGGACAAGCAGCAGTGCTCGATCCTGATCGACCAGCTCGAACAGAAGCTCGCGCTCGGCGCCTGGCTTTTCTCGCTGCCGTCGCTTTCATACCTGAGCACGCAGTTCGACGCATCGACCATCGACATGTACGGAACCGCTTCACAGCTGTCAACGGTCGAGAAGTGGCAGGAGATGCCGAAGAAGAAGGGATTGCTGGGGAAACTGTAATATTTTCGGCCGGATCTGATTTTTTCACCATAATACCCTGCCTGCTTTCAGCAGGCAGGGTATTTCATTCGCCGGATACGATAGCATGGGTTTAAAAGCGACGTGCATTGTGCTGTTTCTGATAAGCGTATGTGCCGCCCAGACCAGGGCCGATTATCTCATCATTGCCGATCCCCTGGACTATACCATTTACAGTCAGTACGAGCAACCGCTCTCTGCCCGGGAGAAATCGGAGTTCGTTCCCTATTCGCCGTTCAGGATATTCGATAAAAACGCGAAGCTCGGCGACCAGATCACCCGTGTGCTGAAGTTCGGTTTTCAGCAAAAAACCTATTTTCTGCTCATGGATGAGGACCTGAAATTTACCGGTGAGAAGTCGAAAGCGGGCCGTCAGTCTTTTAAAAACAGCGAGGTGATTGAGGATACGGTTGAAGCGGTGAGCGGCGGGCTCACCATGGTAAGCGGGTCGGGAAGAACTGCCGGAATACCAAAAGGAACGCGGCTTTACAGGGTTTTCAGGTCGGGCACGCGCTATTACATCGCAATGCTCCGCGAACGCGTGACCTACGGCTGGGGTTCGCTTGAACCGGGAGGCGCCTGGCGGAAGATCGGGGGAGGCGTTTCTGCGGAAAGCCGCGTCAGAGATACCGGGCTTTCAGAAACGTTGAAAGAACGGATCAAAGCCCGGCTCGCTTCGGCGAATGAATCGTATAAGGCGAGTTTTTCCCACTTCAATTCTTTGACCGGCGACGAAAAAGCTGTTCCTCAGTGGCGCTGCGAGTGCAGCGGCGGCCGCATGCGGTGCGAGCTGGCCGGTCCCTATAAAAACAGCGACCAGCTTTCCGAAAGTTCACGGTTCCTTGCGCAGGACATGGAAAATATGCTTATCGGGACGGATTTCAGGGTATGCTGCAGGAACGGTGAAATAGTGATAGAGAAAAGAACGGAAAGTCAGTAACCTGCATCACGGCCTGCGCTTTTTTCCTGTTTCCTCTGCCACGCGACGACCTCTTTATACTTCAGCGTTCCGCCGAAAATGTCGAGCGAGCTGCCGATCGTGGCGTCGATGCGGTTATTGCCCCTGGTCCGGACTTCTTCAAGGTCGGCAAGCGACCTGATGCCGCCGGCATAGGTGGCCGCAATCGGCGAGGCGGCTGCCAGAAGACGTACCAG
>CAISVC010000508.1 GCA_903888815.1 uncultured Fibrobacterota bacterium | reverse complement strand
TAAAATCTGATGGTGGAATTGTTAAGATCGCCAATAAGAAAGATTTAATAAAATTAAAATCACTTAGGAATTCGGATCAAGATAAAATTGATATCAATAAATTAGGATCGAGATAATATGAAAAAAATAGAAAAGACGATAAAAGATATTAATGACCTTTGGTTATTCCACATAAAGACTGCTAAACTTCGCAAATATCTCCAAAGTAAATATAAACATAAAAAGGGCTAACAAGTCGTTTGCTGACTCGGCCAGCAACCTGCCTGCGCGTAGCCGCTCCGGCGAAGGCAGGGGCTTCAGCAGGCAGGTAGTTCTATTTTCATCATGCGATAACTGTGAAAAAAGAAAGCGAATAATCCGTCTTGATTTTACTGATGATTCGTTAGACATTTTTAATTGTATATTGCCTGACACCGCAAAACCTGACGGCACACAATCCGAACCAAATAAAATAAGCAACTATCCGCTTTCATTTCGATATTTTTATGCACAAATTATGGTACTGAAATATCCTTTACTGAATTCATGCCGGGAAAACTATTTAATGATCTTGTCCTTTAAAAACATTTTTTACACCTTAGCGAGAGCGTTGCGGGAGGCTGAAGCACCTGCCGAAGGCAGGTATCGCGAAGCCTTCCGCAGAGGGGGTAGCGTAATACCGGCCACAGGCCGGGATGAAGCGAGGGGGAGACTTCCCCCCATAAATCATTTTCTAATGCTTATATCGACTATAATCGATATTGTAGTTCCTGATTTTGTACTGGATGATTCTTTTTGTGGTGCCCAGCAGCTTCGCGGCCTCGGTCTGATTTCCCCGCGAGTCTTTGAGCGCGTCGACGATCATCTCCCGCTCGTATGCGGCCACAAGGCTTTCGAAATTGTCCTTGCGCACCCCGGCCTCGGCAATCTCCTTCATCTGCAGGGTCGGCGGCATATCGTGCCCCTCCACGCTGTCGCCGGTCGCGACAAGCACGGCGCGCTCCATGACGTTTTCGAGCTCGCGCACGTTGCCCGGCCAGTGGTAGGCTGAAAGCATGTCGATGGCCGGTGTCGAGATGCGGTTGATGTGCTTGTTGTGCACGTTGCAGTACTTCTTGACAAAATGGTCGGCCAGGAGCAGCACGTCGGCGCCCCGGTTGCGCAGGGGCGGCAGCACGATGGTGAACACGTTGATCCGGTAGTACAGGTCCTCGCGGAACCTTCCCTCCTTGACGTCCGCTTCTATGTCCCGGTTCGTGGCGCAGATGAGCCGGACGTTCACGCGCACGGCATGCATGCCGCCCACGCGCTGAATCTCCTTTTCCTGGATCGCGCGCAGGAGCCGCCCCTGCGCCCGCGGCGGCATTTCGCCGATCTCGTCCAGGAAGAGCGTGCCGTTGTCCGCCGCCTCGAAACTGCCGATGCGCTGCGCGACCGCTCCGGTAAACGACCCCTTTTCGTGGCCGAAAAGCTCTGATTCCAGAAGCGACTCGGGCAGCGCGGCGCAGTTGACCGCTACGAACGGCCCGTCCTTGACGCCGCTCTTATTATGGATCGCACGTGCAATGAGTTCCTTGCCGGTCCCTGTTTCCCCGCGGATCAGGACGCTTGTCGGCGACGGCGCAACCTGCGCGATCTGCCTGAAGATTTCCCGCATGAGGCTTGAGTTGCCAACCATCTCGGACGGCTTGCCGAAGTCCTCGAGCGTTCGCCGCAGCTCCAGGTTTTCTTTTTCGAGTGCGGCGATCCGCGCCTGATTCTGGCGGCGTTCATTGACCACCTGCGCGATGATGTCGGCGATCGCCTCAAGGAACCTGAGTTCGTTTTCCAGAACCTCTTGTTCGGCAATAGCGATGCGGTCGACCGACAACGCGCCGATGACCGTATCTCCCGCCTTGATCGGCACGCACAGGAACGCCACATTACCATGGGTCAGCTTGCTCCGCGCGCCGGTCTTATCGAGAAACTGGGGAGCGTCGCGGAGCTGGGGAACCAGGATCGACTTTCCGGTGGCGACCACTTTTCCGGTCACTCCTTCGCCGAGCCGGTACCGCCCCTTTTTCTTGTCGCTCTCTGAGATGCCGCGCGCCGCATCGACCATGAGCTCCGAGTTGTCCGGGCT
>CAISVC010000507.1 GCA_903888815.1 uncultured Fibrobacterota bacterium | reverse complement strand
GTCAACCCCCGCTTCAATGGAGGCTCATTCTGGTGTTTGGCAAGTTACGACAGCCTGATATCAAATCCCGAGGCTTATTGCATGGCATGGAAGTGGCAGGATTGGGGATCGGTGGGCGCCCTCAGGAAGGTCGGCGATCCGTTCCTGATATATCTGCCTGATGGCGGGACGACGAATCTGAATATCACCGGTATTGATACTACCGGAGGTGCATTTCCCACTGCTTTCCTGAGGGTATTCTGGTACAACCCCAGGACCGGCGACTCGGTTTTGCAGATGGGACCGCGGCTGGAAATGCTCATGGGAGGCGGGAACTTTGAACAGGGACCCGTATCGATCGGCAACCCGCCGTCAGATATAAGCAAAGACTGGGTCGCCATGATCTGCCGGGATACCGTCGCATCCTTTGTCCAGCTCTCTTCACCGGCGAATGGAGCTGATACTGGGGCTGCGAATCTCGCACAGACGCTCAGCTGGAGTCAGGATTTCAATGCGGTATCATACAGGCTGCAGGTATCAACATCCACGGGTTTCAGCAGCACGCTTTTAGACTCGGCAATTGCAGACCCTTCGGTTACTCAGGTGGCCATCTCCGGACTTGCACCCAGCACGAAATATTTCTGGCGTGTGTACGAAGCGTACAGTTCGGGAACAACCGATTGGTCGCAAACGTTCAACTTTTCGACTCCGGCTGATTTGACATTATCACTGCCCATTGATGGCGCTGTCGATGTACCGCTCAATCCGGCGCTGAGCTGGCACCCGGTAGCCGGTGCAACAGGCTACAGGGTGCAGGTATCAAAGGACCGGTCGGATTTCACCAATGTAGTCAAAGACACGACGATCATGGTTACTGATACATCGGTCATTTTATTCAATGATACGAACAGACTTGTGATCGGCGGCCAATACTATTGGCGTGCACGTGAGATCAGAGCCTCCGGCACCATTGCCGCGTGGTCATCCGGGTTCGGTTTTACCGCAACCAACACCGGGGTTATTCCCGCTGCAGTCAGGCTGAATTCTCTGCATTGCGCCATGTCCAAAGGAATCCTGAAATATGCTCTGCCGAGACAGTGCTATGTGAGCGTAACCTACTATGACCTGAGGGGCAGAATAGTCGGCAGCTTTGTGAATCAGGAGCAGGCGGCAGGCTATTATTCGCTTTCAATACCTGTATCGCGCTGGAGCCGGGGCATGTATATTCAGATCTTTAAGGCAGGCACTTTCATTAAGAAAGACAAGCTGGTTTTGCTGAAATAACTTTTCAGGCTTCTCTTTTCAACGGAGGCTCAAAACTCAGGTTTTGGGCCTCCGTTATTTTGGTCAGGTCACCCCTGATCCCCGAATACCATGTCCGCAAGCGCGCTTCTTGCTCTGTTGATGGCGGACCGGTCCTCCCTCCGCCGCGGAAATGTATGATTTGTCAACAGCACGAATCCGGCATTGCAGGAGGGATCTGCTATAAACGTGCAGCCGGTGAAACCGGTCTTCCCGAACCGGGAAGCGGTACAGCGTATTCCCATGAATTCCGGCTGGCCGAGCTCCCAGCCGAGCGCTGCCCGGAAACCGAGCTCAGGCGGCAGAGCATTGGTGTGCATGAGACGGACAGTTTCTGGTTTGAAAATGCGCCTGCCCCCTGAATCACCGCCGTTTATAAGCATTTCAAGAAACCGCAGCAGGTCAGGCACGGCGGAAAAAAGTCCTGCCGAGCCGGCGACAACGTCAGGCCGCAGCGCCCATGCGCTTTCGTCATGCACTTCGCCGCAGATCACGCGGCCGCGCCACGGGTCGTCTTCGGCAGGAGCTATGCATGAACGATTGAGTGCTTCCGGGAAAAAGGTCGTGGTTTGCATGCCAAGAGGGCCGAAAAAATAGTGATACGCTGCTTTGTCAAGACTCATGCCGCAGATCCGCTCGACGGCAAGCCCGAGCAGGATACTCGTGGCGTTGGCATAACAAAACGCCGTTCCCGGGGAAGTGCGTAAACGCGCCTTGAAAATCGAACCGAGGATTTCCCGGGGCGGCAGCGCTTTTTTGTCCGAAAGCCTGAAATTGAAATCCAGCGTGTGCATAAGGAGATGTTCGATCCGGATTTGATCGCGGAATGCCCCCTCAAACTCAGGAACGAAATCAATCAGCCGCGACTGAAGTCCGATCCTCCCCTCTTCGACCAGCTTAAGCGCAAGGCAGGATGTAGGAATCGCCTTTGTGATGGACGCCACGTCGTAGACAGAATTTTCAGTAACCTCAGGAGAGCCTGTATCATACGTAAGGTTGCCCGAAGCAATGATCTCCTGCCGCCCTCTGATTATCGTGCCGACAACACAGCCGGGGAATAGTTTCTCTTCAATACATCGCCGCAGATAATTTTTTATTGCTTCGTTCATGGATACGATGCAATCCAGTTTTATGAAGTGACTACTTCGGGAATATATATTTTTTCTGCAACTTTTATGATCGAAGGACTCAAACCGTTTTTCAACAGCCTCCTGCGGCCGATAGTCTATCCGCTGGTCAAAACCGGCATCCGGCCGAACCATCTGACCATTGCAGGCCTTGCGCTTTTTGTCGCTGCTTCGTGGTATGTTTATGAAGGGTTGTGGGTAACCGCATGCCTTGTTGCTATCATCGGCTCTCTGCTCGACGGCCTTGACGGCGTGGTCGCCCGTGAAAGCAACCAGAAAAGCACTTTCGGCGCAATCCTCGATTCCAGCTGCGACCGGCTTACCGAAATTTTTCTGCTGCTCGGCGTCCTCGGTTATTTTCTGACCTCCCTTATTCCCTCTCTGGACAGGGAATTTCTCTCGTTATCCATGCGGTCATGGGGAATTCTTTTCTGCTATTGCGCGGTTTCCCTGTCGCTCATGGTGAGCTATATCAAGGCCCGCTGCGAGGGCGCAGGCGTAGCCTGCAACCGCGGCCTGCTCCAGCGTCCCGAGCGGATCATTCTGCTCTGCGCAGGCTTATTGCTTGGCCCGGTCGTTATGGTATGGATTCTCGGCGTGATTGTAATTCTCGCTGCGATTACGGTAGTGCAGAGATTCGTTGAAGCGTATCAAAATTCAATCATGAAATAATTTTTTTTCAACGCAATCTTTCTGATTTTTACAATCCCGCCCGCACCAGGTCATGCAGCCGCACTATCCCGACCGCTCTTTTTTCCTTGTCAACAACCGGCAGGACGGAAATCTGGGACGACCTGTTTTCCATGAGGTCGAGCGCTTCGACCGCCAGCCGGTCTTCACGCACGGCGACGGGACCGGCCGACATGATCGTGTCGACCGGCAGGGTGAGGAAATCCTTATTGTGCTGGATGGTACGCTTG
>CAISVC010000506.1 GCA_903888815.1 uncultured Fibrobacterota bacterium | reverse complement strand
GGTTGCTATGATTGCATAGATGGCCGCCAAAGAATAAATGCCATCTTATCTTTTTTGGGAATCAATGGCAAAGATTTGGAAGACAATGGTTTTCATTTAAAAATGGACAATGAGATTTATGATGATGGAGGATATTTTAGTGATGTTGATAACAAACGATATTCATCATTTAATACAAAGTGGCAAAAAAGGCTTTTAGATTATAAATTAAATATCATTGAAATAACAGAAGCAGGACATGACGAAGAGCTCAATCTACTATTTTTACGCCTACAAATTGCTTCTGTATTAAATGCTGGTGAAAAGCTTAATGCAATGACTGGGGATATGCGGAATTGGGTGTTTTACACCCTTGTTAAACATGATTTTTTCAGATTAATCAAAATTCCCAACAGAAGGTTTGCGAAACAACAGGTGGCAGCTCAAATCGCTTTAAATGCATTTAGTAAACGTGACAATAGCGTTTTCCAAAGATCCAGATATATTGATCTTCAGGAGTTTTTTAAAAAATACAGCCATCTCTCCACGCCAGACAAATCTTTTACAAAAAATATTGAATCAACATTATCAACAATTTACAAACATTTTGGAGAAAACCTTAAATATATCAATAATAGAGCAATAGCCGTTTCAATTTATCTCTTTGTAGATGAGTTAATTGGTTTAAAGAAAGAGAGTGATATTAAATCTTTTGTTTCATTTTTAATCGAATTTTCAAAAACATTAAAATGGCAAATTCCTAAGGGCGTAAGGATGGATGAGGAATATTATGACTTGCTTAAATTTCAAACTCATATTTCGCAAGCAGCGGGTGAAAAGTCAGCTATTGAAAAACGGCATGATATTTTGAATGAATATTTTTATTATTACAAAGAGCATAAATCGATAAAAGGCGATAAATTATATGAACACAACAACAAAAAAGATCCAACTATTGAAAGGAAAGGCATCGATCTTTAAAATCTATCACTCATCCATCGCTCAGGCGCTGAAAGGCAGGGGGCGCTGCAAGAGAAAGACAAAAGAAAAGAGGCGGCGGCGGAACAAATTCCACTATGGTAGCGTTCCAATTTACAAGCCCACAACAGTCGCATGCTGAGCGCAAAGCCCCCCAAGTGCCGTGGCCCTGTCGGTAGAAACTGCTCGTCATGTCCGTCGAGCGGTTAAATTGTAGGCGGCACTTCAGCATGCGTGGAAGGCAGGATTGACCTTATTCTCACAGGCCATATATTATATTTAGCAGGTTTTGCCGAAATGCGGCCGCCGTCGAGCATATCCCCGTAGAATAAAGAATGTTATGCCCCTTCGAAGCATGACAGGGTTCGGACTTGCAGAGGCCGTGACGCCGTCAGGCACTTACTGTGTTGAGATCAGGGGGGTCAACAACCGTTTTTTAGAACTGCAGCTCAGGCAGCCGCGGTTTGTCAATAATCTGGAGCCGCAGGTCCGGAAAGAGATCCAGTCGGTCATATCGCGGGGTTCACTGACCGTCATCATTACCTGTGACCGCGAAGCGGAAAGCCGGAAGCTCTCCTATGATAAACAGGCGGTACAGCAGTACATCAAAATATTACGTGAGATCAAAGACCGGTATAAGTTAAAAGGCGATGTTTCGCTTGAAGAGCTGATAACGTTCAGTGATATCATCAAGGCAGACTCTGCATCCTTTGATGACGAGATGATCTGGAAACACATCAGGCCGGTTTTATTAAAGGCTATAGGGGCGTTCCAGAAGACGCGGGAAAAAGAGGCGGCGTTTATCCTCAAGGATCTGAAGCAGACGCTGGCTGGAATTGAAAAAACATTGCGGCTCATTGAAAAGCGCGCGCCGGTCCGGATGCAGGAGTATTCCTCCGGCTTGCGCGAACGGATCACAAAATTAAGTTCCGTTCAGGTTGATCCTTCACGGATTGCGGTCGAGATCGCGGTTCTTGCGGACAGACTTGATATCGCGGAGGAGTGCACGCGCTTACGCGCCCATCTGGCAAAGTTCCACGAAGATCTGTCGGCCGATGAACCGGCCGGCAAACGTCTCTCCTTTCTGCTGCAGGAGATGAACCGCGAGGCGAACACCATAGGATCAAAGGCGAATGATACCGAAATAGCGCATCGGTCGGTATCGCTTAAAGAAGATATAGAAAAAATACGGGAACAGATACAAAACATTGAATAGCCCGGCAGGGAGGTTTGCACCATGACACAGGACATGCTTGAACTTGACCTGGAAAAGCTTGAGAACCGCGGCATCAGCAGGTATAAGGCGGTGCTTATGGCCTCGCAGGAAGCGCGCTTCATTAATGACCAGGTAAAGCTGGACATCCTCAATACCAAAGAAAAACCCGCCACCATTGCTTTGAGATGGCTTTTTGAAGGCCGCGTCGTCGAAAACGAAGAACCCAAGGCTGAAGGCTAAATGCAAGGGAAGGTGCGGATCCTTATCGGCATCACGGGCGGCATTGCCGCCTATAAGGTTCCGCAGCTCATCAGACTGCTGAAGAAAAACGGTGCGGAAGTCAAGGCCGTGTGCACGCCTTGCGCGCTCCGTTTCGTGGGCGACGAGACGCTGCGCACCGTAAGCGGTCATCCGCTCTACCGCGATGACGTTTCGTTCCACGACATCGAACATATCCGGCTTGCCGAATGGACAGACCTTTTTATTATCTGTCCAGCCACCGCCAATACCATCGCGAAAATAGCCCACGGCATTGCCGATAATCTTCTTACTACTCTGGCACTTTCGGTTCCACCGGAAAAGATGGCCGTTGCACCGGCTATGAACACGGTAATGTGGGAGAACCGCGTGACGAAGGAAAATATCGCCGCGCTTGAAAAACGGGGCGTCACGGTACTGCCGGTGGGGGAGGGAGAACTGGCCTGCAGCGCATCTGGCCCGGGAAGGATGCTTGAGGTTGAAGAAATCGTTGATTTTGTTATGTCAAGGCTTCCGGCCGAAGGGGCGCTTTCGGGGAAACGGGTGCTTATTTCCTCCGGCCCCACCGAAGAACCGATTGATCCGGTCAGGGTGATTAGCAACCGCTCGTCGGGGAAAATGGGCGCCGCGCTCGCGCGTGCAGCGCTTATGCAGGGGGCAAAGGTCACGGTGGTGAGCGGCCCCGCACGAGCGGCCCTGCCGCCGGGTGCGCGCATAATTAAGGTCAGGACCGCAGGCCAGATGCGCGACGCGATGCGAAAAGAATTCAGGTCAGCCGACATCTGCATCATGGCCGCCGCGGTGAGCGATTTCAAACCTGCGCAGACCCGTGCGTCGAAAATCCGACGCGACGGGGGCGGAAAAATCAGCCTTGCACTGGAGGCCAATCCGGATATTCTGGCCGAACTGGGGAAGCGGAAAGGGAATAAATTTCTTGTCGGCTTTGCGCTTGAAACCAGCGCCGGGAATGAGCAGGCTGAGAGAAAAATGAACGATAAAAAATGCGACATGATGATTGTTAACCGTGCCGGGGAATCGCTCGATCGCGACTCAACGAAGATCACAATTCTTGACGCAGGCGGCAGTGCCGAACCGTTTCCGGCCATGGATAAAACGCAGGCTGGCGAACTTATCATGCAGCGCATAGCGGCGCGACTGTAACGCGCCGGGGCCGCAGGTATGGACAGAAGGACCCTTCTCGCCGCTTACCTGCGTCAGCAGAAAGAGCTTGGCGTACCCGATGTTATAGTGGGGCAGGCTGAAAAAGCAAGGAGTTCTCTTAAGCCAAGTAGTGCTCCGCGGCAAGTCCTGCAAAATCCGGCAGCAAAAACTTCCCCGCCGGACAGGAGGTATCCTGCCGTGAAAAACGGGGCGATCGCCCGCCAGCGGTCAAAAAACCCCTATGACCGGCTTTCCAGACTTGCGCCGGCAGCCTCAACCGTATCCTGCGGGGTTTCCTCATCACCCGCTTATTCCGGTCAAACCGGTTCATTGAGTTTTGAACAGAAGCGCGCTTTATTCAAGGAATTGTATGCTGCCCGGTGCGGCAACTGCGCTCTTGCGCAGACCCGGAAGACGTTTGTGTTCGGATCAGGCAATGTGGATGCAGCGCTCATGATCATCGGCGAAGCGCCGGGCGCCGAAGAGGATGCGCAGGGGTTGCCGTTTGTCGGAGCTGCGGGCCAGCTTCTGACCGAACTGCTCGCAGGCGTTGCCATCGACCGGAAAAAAGATGTATTTATAACCAACATCCTCAAATGCAGGCCGCCGGACAACAGAACACCGGACGCGAATGAGATTATCTCATGTCTGCCGCTTGTGCAGAAGCAGATTGAGGTGATTGCGCCGCGGCTGCTGCTTCTTCTGGGCAGGATCGCGGCCCATGCGCTTCTCGGCCCGGCGGACCCGTCCTCCGCAGGGCTTCGGAGGGTGGACAGCATTGCGAAACTGCGGAGCAGGGTGCATGAATATAAGGGGATTCCGGCAGTCGTAACGTACCATCCGGCCGCGATCCTGCGCAATCCGGAATACCGCGGCCCGACCGAGGATGATCTGCGCAAAGTTGCACGGCTATTAAAAGAAGGCGGTTACCATGGCACTTCGTGATACTTCCCCGGCGACCGTTGCGGCGGCATCGGCCGAGCGTATTCCGCCGCAGGCGCTCGACGTGGAGCGTACGGTCCTGGGTTCCATGCTTATCGACGGGCATGCGGTGGCAGCGGTTTTTGAACTGCTCGATGAGAACGCCTTTTATTCCGGTGCCAACCGCAGGATTTTCCTCTCCATGAAGGAGATGTTCGAAAAGAACGTTCCCATCGACCTGGTGACGCTGACCGAATCTCTCCGGAAAAAGCAGTGGCTCGAATCGGTCGGCGAGGAGCCGTATCTCGGGGAACTGGCCGAGAGCATTGCGACTTCGGCCAATGTGGAGTACTATGCCAAAATACTGCTTGAGAAGGCGACGCTGCGGCAGCTCATCACCTCGGCCGCCGAAATCACGACCGACTGCTTCAACACCGAGACAGAGGCGCAGGAAGTTCTTGATAAAGCGGAATCAAGGATATTCAGCATTGCCGAGGCCCGCATTAAAAACAAATTCGAAACCGTGGGCCAGCTTCTGCCCCATACCTTCGAGCAGATCGAAGCGTATTCAAAGGGCGGGTTCAGGGGCATCCTGACCGGGTTTCAGAAGCTTGACGAACTGACCACCGGACTTCAGAAGGGCGACCTTATCATCGTGGCAGGACGTCCGTCAATGGGCAAGACTTCGTTCTGCCTTTCAATCGCGGTCAACGCCGCGGTTCACGGGAAACACCCGACCGCATTTTTTTCGCTTGAAATGTCGAAACAGGCCTTGGCGCAGCGAATGCTGTGCGGTGAAGCACGGGTCAACATGCATCTGCTCCGCAGCGGCAAGCTGCCGAACAAGGACCTTCCGAAACTCGGCATCGCCGCAGGTCCCCTGTATGAGGCGCCGCTTTATGTCGATGATACGTCTGCCATTACGGTGCTGGAACTGCGGGCAAAAGCACGGCGGCTCAAGGCGCAATACAATCTGGAACTTATCATCGTCGATTATCTGCAGCTCATGGGTTCGACCGGTAAAGTTGAAAGCAGACAGCAGGAAATTTCGCAGATCTCGCGGTCGCTCAAAGGCGTGGCCAAGGAG
>CAISVC010000505.1 GCA_903888815.1 uncultured Fibrobacterota bacterium | reverse complement strand
GGCGCTCTCCGATGCGCAGGTGATCATGGGCAATGTGAAGGACGTGTCGGCGCATTTCGGCCCTATGGTCGATCAGATCCAGGACAATCTCGACCAGGCCGAGGTCATGATGCGGGGTTTGCAGAAGAACTGGCTTATCCGGCAGATGACCGGAAAACCGGAAGACAGGATGTTGAAGAATGAACCTTAACTTCCTATTATGAAATGACGGGAAAAATATGAGCACAGGTCGTTTAATGTGGGTTGCATTCCTACCGCTGCTGATCTCGTGCGGCGGGGCGGGAAGGCCTGATCCGGGTGAGGCCGCGCGCATGTACGGTGCACGGGCCTCGGTTAATTTCACAAGCGGTAATCTGCTCGGTGCGCTTGCCGAATACCGGAAAGCGTATGTGGCCGCGGCGCGGGTCGATCTTCCGATCGAGCAGGCGCAGTGCCTTTTCAATATCGGACGGGTCAATTACGAGCTCGGCAGGCTCGACAGCGCCCGAGACGCTTTTTCGGCGGCATACCGGGACTTTACCTATTACCGCGACCCTGAAGGGGCGGCTTCAGCGGCCGGCTTCATAGCTCTTGTAAACGTGCAGGCTGCAAGGTACGACAGCGCCTTCGCCTGGTACGAGCGCGGCAGGCCTAATCGGCTTTCCGGCAATGCCGAGACCGCATTCTGGCTCACGGTGCAGGCCCAGCTCTGCATCATGAAGGACCGCATTCCGGAAGCAATGGGCTATCTTGACCGCGCCATGGAATGCTACAAAGAGGAAAAAATGTACAGCGGCATGGCGCAGGTCGACTACTGCCGGGCCGCTGTCGCGTATGCTGCAGCACGGTACGACGAGGCACGCGGCGCGCTCGCGGCGTCGCTCGCTTCGCTCAATAAAACGCCTGAACGCTACCGCCGCTGGCGCGTGCTTCTTGCCTCTGCTGCCGTATCATTCTGCCTGCGCGATGAAGAGGCCGGAGTGCGCTGCTATACACGGGCCGTGGATTGCGTTCCCAGAGGAATAGCGGCCCCCCCGCCGATTGAAAGCGTGCGGAAGTGTCCGGGGAAATGGTGGGAACATTATCGATAAACGCTAAGGCGCGCTACAGTACCTTCGGCAGCCAAGCCACGATCGCAATCCACAGAATATGCAGAATGTTATCGGTAATTACCGATGACCAGGGAGCATGCGGGCCGTCGAGGAACGTCTTTGAGCCTTTTATTGCCATGAACCATCCCACAAAATCGGTACGGTCCAACGCATAATGCTGCGCCGCGATGAGGAGCATCTGCCACCAGTTGAATCCGCAGAACAGAAAGGGAACCATGTAGACAGCGACATGAGCGATACAGGCGAGATCTTTTTTCTTTTTGTTCTGAGCCATCCAATCGTTTTGAAGGAGGTAATCACCGATGAGGTGAGCATAAATCCAGTGCATATGGTTTCTTCCCTTTCTTGTGCAATACGCCGTTGCTCTGTTCCGCCGCCGCCCTATAATTTAAGACCGGACAATGTTGCATGCAACTTATAAAAAACATCCATTGTCTTTTATTTTCCATGATGCATTTCTTACCGCGAAGTCCGTCCCAGAGCAGCCTTTCCGCCGGGCACCGCACTCTTTGCAGAATAACATCCGGTTCCTTTCTTCACCGCCACACGAACTCAAGTGACAATCTTCCAGTTCTCCGGCATGTTTGCCCCGTCTTTCAACAGCAACTGGCGCCGCATGCTCTTGCCCGTGTCTGTCAGAAAATAAGCGCCGTCAGCAACCGCGATGGTGCAGCAGGGCTCGGCCACAGCAACCGCCGGAACCACCTCACCATCAGACTTCCTTATGTGCACCTCCCCGCTTCGTCCGAACACCAGATACCGCTTCCGCAAAACCTCGCATGCATTTTCGTTCGTGCAGGTGCCGCATGCCGCGTCCTTGAGCACCGCGCTCAGCCGGATGGCGAGAAGCCCGGAACACTGGACCGCCTTGAACGTGAGCGCTGAGCCGAGGTTCAGCTCCTCAATCCGGGAAAAAGGAACGCTTAAGACACGGTCCGGCTTGCGGTTGACAAAGGTACCATTGGTCGATTTGTTATCGGCGAGAACCCCTTTGTCCGGATCAACGGTGCAGTGCCGCGATGACAGCCACAGGCAGGGAACCGTCACCGTGTTCTGGTCGGACCTGCCGATGGTAACCGCGCCCTCGGTAAAAAAGGAAAACGTGATCCCGGTCATGCGCTCGATGAACGTCACATTGCCGGTCAGCCCCAGGCGCTGCGCGACCGCGCTTTTCATGGCGAACCAGTCCGAAAGGCTGAGCGTGCAGCCGGTGCAGAAGCGGGAGCCGGCCGGGTTCTTTCTGCCGCATTGCGGGCAGAAGCATGCGCCCCCCGGCGCGCTGTAAATACCCTTGCCGCAGGCCGCGCAATAGAGCGCGTCCTTGTGGTTCTTTGCGGCGCAGTGTGCGCAATGCACGTACTCCGTCAGCGCCGGTTCCTGCGCGTCGGGCGGGATAGTGAGCCTGGGCGCATCCTCCCCGCATTTCCGGCAGAAGTTGTCGAAGATGGTGAGTGGGGTTTTACATTTGTGACAGTAAAGGATCATATCCATTCTCCGGAGGCGGAAGAGCAGGTGAAAAGGTGAGCGCCTCCCTTGCCGAAGCGGTTTCGCGCAGGCAGGTCTGTAAAGAATCTTTTTATATACACCCACCTGCTCCCGAAAAATCAAATTACCTATCAGTCGTCGGGGAAGTAATCTTCACCGGGGCGGCGATGCAAACCCCTTCCGTATATCTGCAACAGTCTCCTCCTTCTTCCCCTGGAGAACGGACGCTACATACGAAGGGTTATAGAATTTTTCATAGAAATTGTCGATCGAGTACACACTGCTGCCGATCCGCACGTTCAAATACTTTGCACCATTGGAAGAGGCATTGAAATAGCCTTCCGGCGCGATAAGAATCCATTCACCATCGGTGAAGCTCACAAATCTGGCAAGTTCTCTGCCTGTTGAAACATCGTTTATAACTGCGCTTTTCCCATGATAACTGCCTGAAACAATATATTTGCCGTCCAGACTGAACGCTAATGAAGTTATCCCGTCTTTATGAGTTTGAAACGAAATAACTTCATGCTCTTTATTAAATTCCCAAATTGTAACCAGTCCCCAGGCGTCTCCGGTCGCAAAGCATTTCTTATCTTTTGAAAACACTATTTTCTCAATATCTCTATTGCCGCCGTAGTAACGGTTAGGAGTAAACGTTTTCAAGACTTTAATGTTGATCAAATCATATACTTTTACATTTCCTCTCGTTCCCATGAGGCATGTATTTTGATCAATGAATTCAAATGCTTCTGCGTTACCGGATTGTTCGTTTAATCTGCTTAACAGTTTTCCGGTTTGCATATCCCAAATACCCAATGATTCCGCGGCCGATCCGGACATGATAACCTTTTTATTGTCATCGAACACTTTGATATTACGCGGATAATTTATATTTTCCAGGCGGACAGGCGGTACCTTGGCATCATCCGGATCAGCGACATATAAACCCCTGTCCGAGTCTTCTTCCGGAACACTTTTCTTCCCATAGAATACGAATTTCCCGTCTTGTGTAAACGATGCATACCATTTATCTTCATCTTCTAATTTACCCGAATAAATTGTTCTCGCTATGCTTGCATCAAATATTTCAGATACTCCCGTTTTTACATTTTTCATCCGTACTTGATCCCCAGAAATACCAGATACTTTGAATTCCTGAGTGTAACAATTAGAACCGATTTGTTTATACGCCTTGTCAGATGTCAAAATATTTAATGAAGAATCAGAGCCGTAGTACGCTCCAAGTATGTTGTTTGCACGGTCTTCAAAAACCGTAATTTCCTTTGATGGCACATCGTAAACGATCAACTTATCATAACCATTACAAAATGCTATCGTACTCCCACTGTTTGAAATCGCCAAATCTACACAAGCAGGAGCGCCAAAAGTACTTCTAATACCCGCTTCAATAATTCTTGTTTGATGTTTGTCAATGTCATAAGTGCCGATAACACCGTCTTCTCCGGCAAAAATCAAATTCTTATCATCTTTAAAACCAATGACTGTGATTTCACCGTCCGTTTCCATCTTTTGATCACCATGTTCTCCGTTGAGTAAATCAATTATCTGTATTTGCTTATTCATAAAAAGAAGCGCCAATTTTTTGCCGTCTCCTGAAACGGCCCATGAATAGATAAATTTACTTTTGAGACTGTAATTGAATTTCGGCTCTTGACCATTGATATCATAGATGCTTATTAGAAATTGGCTTTCTCTTTCTTTTTCTTCGACAGAGGGTTCCGAAATATTTATGTCGTAAGAAATAGTCAGGAGATCATTTGTACAGGGAATAAGACTTAATCCTTTTTTTCTATAATTAAAGAGATCGTGGCTTTCTTTCAATTTAATTTCATTGATCTCTTTTAATGTTTCAATATCGAACACCTTTATCATATGACCTGTTTCAAACACAAAGCGTTTCTCATCATCGGTAATTGATAAACCCGTTATTTCACGACCCAATAAATCTTGTTGCGGAATAATTTGTAATGAGCGCGTTGTAGAATTCGAGAAATCGCAAATATTTATTTTACCTTCGTCAACGGGGCTGTACGTAATTAGATACCTTCCGCTTTTTGAACCTGTCATAGAATAAGCTTCATGTTCAAATACTGTTTTTAATTCTTTTTTTGCATGTACATCCCAGATTGTCGTTCCTTTGCCTCCGCTTGTAATAATGCGCGAACCATCGGAATTAAAAGCAACGCGCTGAATATCCAATCCAACTGCTTGAATAAATACTTCAACAGGCCGAAGCTTTTCTGTTTCCACCCTTTCTTGCGCAGCGACATTCTTCTGTTTGATATCACCTATTGTTACTATCACCCCCGGCGCGATCAGCAATGATACCCCGGAAACTATCCCCACAATCGCAACCGCAGGAATGCCCTTTTTCTTCCGGATCAGGTGTTTGATCACACCTATTGTTCCTGTTGCCGCCAGCGCAAGGCCCACTACCACGAACACCTCCGCCATCCCCATTCCACCCATTGCCTTCAGCGCGAGCAGCAATACACCTAAAACTATTCCCACAATCGCAACCGCGGGAATACCCTTTTTCTTTCCTTTCGTTTCCTTTGACGGTTCCGGTTGAACACTTGTTTTTAAAGGCGCGGAACGAGCCCCTTCATGGACAGAATCCGCCAGCCCCTCACCCACCGACAGCGACTTTCCCACGCTTCCAAAGTCCGTTGGCCGGCCTGTCCTGTCCTTGGCAAGACAAGCAAGTACGATGCTACTTATGGCCTCCGATACTCCCTCCAAAGGCGCCGCATCCTTCTTGACAATCTGATACTGAATATCGCCCTGATAAAACGGCGGCTTGCCGCTCAGCAGTTCATACACCGTGGCCCCGAACGAATAAATATCCGATTGCCTTCCAACATTTTCTCCTGTCAACTGTTCCGGCGACATATACACCAGCGTCCCGGTGGAGGGCCGGTTGGATATCCTGCTCATGCTGCTGCGCACCGTTTCGGCGATCCCGAAATCCATGATCTTGATGACGCCGTTCTTGTCCAGCAGAATGTTCTGCGGCTTGATGTCACGGTGGATCACGCTATGCGAGTGGGCATAGGCCATGCCCTCGGCGATCTGCACTGCGTAGGCGCGCACCTCAGCTTCGGGCAGTTTTTTCTCAGGGCTGTTCAGCTTGACTTCGGCCAGACTGGCGCCGTCGACAAATTCCATGTCGATATATTTGATAGGCCCTGACTCGTGCAGGTCGTACACGCGCACGATGTTGGGATGGTTCAGCTTCACCATCACGCTCGCTTCGTGCCGCAGGTTCTCCATGGCCTCGCGGTCGCCGGACATCATGTCGGGAATGATCTTGAGCGCCTTATCGACCTTCATTACGCTGTCGTGCGCACGGTACACCGCGCCGAACCCGCCCTGGCCGAGCTTGGACGTGATCTCGTACCGGTTGTCAATGACATGGCCGGCAGGA
Source organism: uncultured Fibrobacterota bacterium (assembly GCA_903888815.1). Classification (GTDB taxonomy): domain Bacteria; phylum Fibrobacterota; class Chitinivibrionia; order Chitinivibrionales; family Chitinispirillaceae; genus BOG-1184. The sequence goes on along the minus strand of CAISVC010000505.1, from coordinate 5,635 downwards.
AGGTTTTCGAGGTTCAGTTTGCCGTAGGTGGCGACAGGGCGGACCATGGTACGGTCGGCGGAATCTGCGGACGGCGCTGCAACCGGGGGGGGTTGCTTTGTTTTGGCCACCGGCGTTCCGCAATCAGGGCAGAACTGGTCGTCAGCTTCAACATTTAATCCGCATTTACGGCAAAATGCCATAGGATGTACGCTCCTTGTGTAGAACCATCTTTCATAAACACTGCGTCACAGACAGCTACGGCAACTTCTCCATCACCTTCACCGCGCTGTTCTGCGCAGCTTTTTTTAGTTTAGCGAACGCGTCGAATCCCGCTCCGGACGCCGTGGTGCCGAAACCCTGGGCCGAGGGCAGTTGCTCGGTGGCGAGCATTTTCTTCTGTTTCAGGTCGTACAGCGTCACCGCGCCCGAACACGATGCCGTATACATATTGGCATATCCGCCCACGCCCCCGGAACTCCTGCCATCGATGGCCACGACGAGCAGGAAATCCGCATTGCTCGAGGTGGCCTTGTCCAACTCGTTTTCGGGAAGCGGCGTCTGTGCCGGGACGCGCACCTTGGTGACCGACAATTTGCGGTTGAGCAGCGCGGAGTTGATGTTGTTCTGCAGCTCTTCGGGCACGCTTTCCTGGCCGCTGTTGCGGAAGAGCACGGAGAGCGCAACGGCGCGTACCTTGCTCATCACGAACGGATCGGATTGGATTTCCGGCAGTTTAAGCTCCTCCAGTCCCTAGATCGCCTTCTTGTCAATGGATGCGGCGATCCTTACCTTATCTAATGAGGCGTCTACTTTGTCCAGGTTGAGGGACGCCTGGCCGTATGCGCCGGTTATTGCGGTGAGCGGCGCGTTGCCGGCATCGATAAAGGATATAGTCAGGGGAACATTCGCTACCGGCTGCTTGTTTCCCGACGGGTCCCGGTATTGGACCAGCACCGTAGGCTGGCGGGTCGGTTTGCCGCTGATATCGTAGACAATGGTGTCGTTAAGGAAGGAAAGCAGCAGGCCGCCAAAAAGGCCGTTCACCTTGCCGTGGATGTAGGCGTTGACCTCCTCTGAGCGGCCGTCAGTATTCAGATCGTCCTGCAGCGGCAGATTGCCGAAGAAGTTGGCGCAGTACTCGCGGGCGTTAAGCCAGCCGTTGAGCGCAGCCATGAATTTGCGGTTCGCAAATTCGGCGTCCGCGTTGCGCACCGCGTCGCGCACCATGGCTTTCTTGGCCTCCAGGTCGTTCTTTACCTTCTGCTCATAATCCCTGCGCTGGATGAAGGCCATACAGGCTACATTTCCCTTGGATGGGAAGTCGATGAAATCGCGCTGTATAACATCGTTGACAACCATTTCGGTATACGTGGAGGTCTTTTCGACGAGGTCGTCCTGAACAATCTGTTTGGCATTGGCCGCCAGCACGTTGGTTATCTCGCTGCGCACGCTCACCGATATTTTCTTGGAGAGATCCTGCAAGGCGCGGTCCTTGGCTTTGATCGTGGCGTCGCCGAGGTCGTTGCCTATGTTGGAGATTCCCTCTCCCCAGATGAAGCGGGCGTTGTCCGATTTGATACTGTCAACGTAGTGCTTCGCCTCGTCATTAGCGCTCGTCGCGCCAACGTCCCTGGCTTCCTGGGCCGCAGAAGGGGGCGGGGTCGTGGGGGGCTCTTTGCCGCCCTTGTTTCCGAACCAGGCAGACGATCCAGATGCTGTGATCAGAAGCCAGCCAAGGAATGCGGCCGCGACCCGGCACGATAAACGGCGCATTGTGATCCGTGCATAAGCGCCACGGCGGCACAATTTTTCAGCCGGTTGCCTTTGCTTCATCGTTGCACCTCCACAGTGACCTGGATGCCGTCGAGGTACAAAGGGTCTGCACTGCCTATGAAGCGTACCTGATCGCCCTCTGCGGCCCATACGGAATTGTCCATCCGGTAAACAACCAGCCCGCTCTTTGAAAACCGGCATCCATGACCGTCGAATTCGAATCGCGCGTCAGTCTTGACAAGCATGAAAGCCTGTTCCCCGGACTTGAGCAGCGCGCTGCTGAGCGTGCCGTCCTCACCGCGTTTCACGGAAACCGCGAAATCGAATGCCTTTGCCAGTGTCAACGTCTTGCCTTCTGACAAGTCCCCCGAGGTCACTTTCTCCCCGCCAACGACGGTGCCCGCCGTGCTGCCAAGATCCTCAATTCCCACTCCGTCGGCGCGCAACGTGATCTGCGCATGCCGGCGGCTCATCCGGCGGTCGTCGATGGAAATGTCGGGGATGTCGCCGCCGTCCGGCCTGCCGATCATCACGCGGTCTTTGAACAGGATGGTCAGCGTGAAAGGTCCGTTTTTTGACGACAGTTTTATCCCGGAAATGCCTTTCGCTTCACGCATCCCGGCGGTCATTTTCAAGGTCTCTGGCGAATCAGCGCATATCTTCGTCGCTTCGGCCAACAGTGTCCGAGCCCGGGCCAGATCCCCGCTGACCAGCGCCGAGGAGCACTCTGCGATCAGTTTGGCAGACCGGTCCTTCAGCTCATCTATCCGATCATGCAGCTCCTTCGCCGCCGGATTCTCCGGATGCTTCAGCAGCAGTGCCTCGCATTCTTCGTGGGCGACCGCAAGTTTTGCCGATGAAATAAGCGCCTTAACCGACAGAATCTGGGGCGCCAGCTCCTTGTACTTATGCTGTTGGTCTTCAATCTGCAATACCAGCCCAAGAGCTGCCTTGAGCTCAGGATGATAAGGGACAAGGTTATTGAGCTCGCGGCGCTCATCGCCGGAGAGCAGAGAGATGTTCGCGTTCTGGCCGTACATGTTGAGCCGCTGCCGCATCTTTTGAGCTTCCACATACGCCATCTGCGCCTTCTTGGGATCGTTGTTCGTGAAGTCCAGCAGCCGTTCGCGGAACGCGCGCACGGCAGCATCGTCCGGAAAATACGCGAGGTACTTGTCCACGAGCTCCTTAGCAGCGACAAAGTGACCCTTGGCAACCAGGTCCTCCCTCTTTTCGATCTCCTTGAGCAGGTTATCCATCCGGTTTTTATCACGCTTGCGGGAAATGATGGCCGATACGAACACCGCGCATACCAGCAGCAGGAAAGCCACCACTGCTGCGACGATGAGCTTCGTGAAAAAGTCCGCGCGTTTCCGCAATTCGCCAAGTCGTTTCTCCTTTGCCAAGCGGTCATTCTGCCACTTTGTAAGCGTAGCCGGATGCACGAACGTCACCACGGCTTCGAAGATGCGCGACTGCTTCAGCTCGTCGTTGACCGTCACCACCAGTTTGCGGTCGTCCCCGCTTTTTGAGGATGAACCGGTGAGCGCCGACAGCACAACGTCGACCGAGAAGTTCGTTTTGAACGCCACATCTTTCTGGGCAAGCGCCAGGCTCATGATCTGGTCACCTCTCATCATGGCGCCCCAGTTCTTCATGAGCGCCACTTTGCGTGACTTCATTTGCTTCTTAGTCTCATCGTCAACCGACAATTTCCAGCCACCATACGCGTCTAGAGCGAGGTTGACGTCATTGCGCAAGTTGGGAAGCTCTGGGTCGGCGCCCTTCACATCCGATACCGGTATGACGATCCCGGTGCATTTGTACCGGCCCGCGAAATCGGCCACAGCCCTGGGCAAAGCCTCGCCAACGGCGCTTTCGTAAAGCGTGTGCGGGGGAAACGGAGCGATGGTTTTGTCCGTGTAATGGTAGCGGATGGGGTTGATGACGCACATGGCGATCACCATAACGAATACGATAATGGTGGCGATGAATAGCTTCCTGGTTTTCATAAAGATCCCGGCGTCCTATGGAAAAATACCATCCGCTATGCCGCCTTCCTGAAATAATGATGGTGTAAACCGGAAAAAACAGGCATCTTCGGTAGTGTCAAGAGGATGGTGCTATATTATATAACAATGGACAGGTGTAATTGATTTCCAAACGCACGCAAACAGAGGGGGCTCACATGAAAAAAATCTGGTTCAGCTTATTGCTGGTATTGGGTTACTGGTTTTATGTACGCATACGGTAAATGCACAATGGGTACAAACAAGTGGGCCAAGGGGTGGATACATTCATGCACTTGCAGTGAGCGGCAGCCGGAACGTCTTTGCCGGGACTAATGGCAGCAGTGTTTGGCATAGACCGCTTTCAGAAATGACAGGGGTAATTAATCATAAACCGTTTGTCCAAAATATTCATAGTGGGATCGGCCCCAGCACAACAATAAATGTCAATGTCGGACCTGAATATTGGATTAATTACAATAAGACCGATAGCTTAGTTTATACGGGAGGTTTTGATTTATCTTTATGGTTAACGGATTCTATTCCTGCCAATCTTCTGGAGCCGATAACCCCGCTTAGGGTTCGGTTTTTACAGGATGGGCAAAAACACTTTTAAAAAAGCTACTCAACTATTATTCGAAAGGGGCCGGTATGAGCCGCAATAGAATTCTTTCGGGGATGATTACTTTGTCAATGGCGTTTGCTGCGGCAAACGTAGTTGGACAATCGAATGACAACTCTTCCTCAACCAGCCAGAGCTCACCGGGCAGCGCAAGGGACAGCCTGGCGAAGCCATCAATTCAAGGTGCAACCAGCCGAAACTGGTCATGGGGGTCATGGTGGAACAATCTGAAAGAAGGGATGAACGAGGATTTCAACAGCAGGCGCCCATCCGCTGTATGCGCCGTGCGCGGCTACACCACGATCGACGGTGAAAAGCAACTCCGGCAGGGAACCTTCATCTGCGCGTATACGGTTTTCGATTCGAGCAGGAAGTTCAGTTTGAATCCCGGATCGGTCAAAGCGGCAGGGATCGTGCACGAAATATCGGCGACAATGGGGATCCAGGACATGCCGATGGTCATGAGCGGGAACATCGATAATGCAATGGCCTGCATTTTCAACGGCAAGCGCGCGCTTATTTACAGCCCTGAATTTATTGCAACCATGCAAAAGGGCGGGCCGGATAAATGGGTCGTGTATTCGATCCTTTCCCACGAGCTCGGCCATCATTTTAACGGACACACCTCCATGGGCAGCGATAATCTCTGGATGCAGGAGTTGCAGGCGGATTATTACGCAGGATTCGTCACCGCCAAGAAGGGGGCGACGCTTGCCGAGGCGGAGGAGGCACTGAAGCAATGCGAAAAGATGAATCCGAGATTAGCTCAAACCGGGACCCCGACCCATCCGCCGATCGCCGACCGGCTCAAGGAAACCGAAAAGGGCTGGAAGGAAGGGATTGCCGCATTGGAAAAAGATGTTAAATCGCCGGCAGGAGCGGCACACTACGCCCCGGTTCTGCAGCAACAGAACATGGTTCCGAAAAGCGATGCTGATAAAGGTTTTGACGATTTGCACCAGCGCGTCAAGGAAAGCAAGCCGGATTCGCTGAAATAATTTTCAGGGAGCCTTTGACAATGAGCGTGAAAAATTCCGTAGGAGGCAGGGCCGGAAACCGGCAAGTCTGATGAATTGAGGAAGAGGAAGAAATAAAAATCGTAGAGACGCACGGCGTGCGTCTCGCGGGGGAACTGAATACGGTTTGCAGAGAAAAAAATTCACAACACAATCTTAAGTTATTAGCATTTGTTACATCTTTGCTTTTATTATCAATGCCGTATTTATAATACTGCTAAACTGTCCACTTT
>CAISVC010000504.1 GCA_903888815.1 uncultured Fibrobacterota bacterium | reverse complement strand
CCCACCCGGATCGTCGTGGCATACCGTGCCAGCTCGCCGCGGCCGGGCGCCCACAGCTTTACCACGCCTGCTGCAGCATCTACATTCACGCAGTAGCCGCTCGCTGCATTGGCGCTCGCCCTGAACATGAGTGCGCCGGCGGTGCCCAGCAGGAGCGTGATGTCGCCCTCAAAGGTGAAGTCGGTTCCTGTCTGTGAGTTTATGCAGAATACATCGCCGCTGCCGCTGCCCTGCTTGCCGGTGCTCACGTCGTTCCAGGTGCCGCTTACGGTGCTCCATGTTCCGGTCAGATTGGTTCTGAAATCGGGCTGCAGCGGCGTGTTCGGCCAGATGCGGTTGACCGCATGAAAATCCATCGCAGCAAGGTCCACATTCCCGTTTACCGAAAGCGCAACGGAGCTGTCGTTCGGGGGAAATGCGACATTCTGGGTCCACGAAAATCTGCCGTCGTTGCCGAACACTTCGAGTTCTCCCCAGTCAACAAGCAGGCGGATTTTCACTTTATTGCCGACCGGCAGCAGGCTTTGGCCGAGCAACGCCCTGTTGGTGATGTTGTAGGTGACCGTGGTATTGGGAAGGACGAAATTGACGGCGGTCGCAGTCGCATTCGTCAGATCGAATTCCGCAGTCAGATCAAAGCATTTCGATCTCACCGCGGACAGAAGATTACTGCCGGTACCCAGCGTCTGCGCGTCCCAGTGGAGCGACGAACTGTAGAGGGAGCTGATTTCGGCGATCGGGTTCCTCGTGATGCGCACGCCGTCGGTAAACGTTTTGAGCTTGATCTCGCACGGAAAACTCGCTTCATGCGTCCAGGGTGATGTGCCGAGATTTCCCCGCATCCACGCCATCTGGATCACCCGGTTATCCGGGAAATTTTTTCTGAAAAAGGTCTGCGAAGCATAGAAGTCCGGGCCGAGGTCCATCTTCCACGGTCCGCCCGGGTCAGGAGTAAAGGCCGTGCCGTTGAAACTGCCGATGTGATAGTTGCCGCCGGCGTCCATCACGACCCATTTTTTCGTAGTTCCGTCATCAACGGCGCATTCGAAAATATCCGGACACTCGAAACCGAAACTGAATATGCTCTGTCTTGTCCAGTTTTTCAGGTCCGCAGAGGTATAGAAGGTGGTATTGCTCTCCCATTCCACGGCGACCCATCTGCCGGTCGGTGCGTACCAGAACACATGGGGATCTCGCGTACTTTCATTGGTGGTCCCTATGGCGACCGGGTTGCCCGAATAGGCCTGCCAGGTAGCTCCTTTGTCGTTGCTGTAGGCGAGGCAGGTGCCTCTTCTTGTCGCGGTATAAATTGCGACGAACACATCTTCGGACCCGGTCTTGAAACCGGACGTATTGGCGCTGTCGATGACGACGCTGCCTGAATAGCAGTCACCCGGTACATTGACATCAGGTTCAAGCGCAATGGGTTTCTGCACCCAGTGCAGCAGGTCGCTGCCGGTGGCGTGTCCCCAGTGCATCTGGGCCCAGGCCAGACCGTGGGGGTAGTGTTGGAAAGTCAGATGGTATTCGCCTTTATAATACCAGATGCCATTGACGTCATTCATCCATCCGCCCTGAGGACTGAAATGGAACTGTCCCCGATAGCTCTCGTCGTAATTGGTAATCGGATACGGGTATTCCGGATACTGGGCGAGAAGCGTATGCGGGAACAGCAAAAAAAGGTAACTGAAAAGGACCGCCGTCGAGGAGTAGGCTTTCATGAGTAGTTCCCCCGGAGAAACTGATAGGAAGTTTAATTTTTCGGGAGTGGGCGGGTGTATACGAAAACATTCTTTACAGACGCCATGTTTTTCACCTGTTTTCCCTGCCTTCGCCGGAGCGGCTACGCGCAGGCCCAGGCCGATTCCGCCTGCCTGCGCCGGGACTCCGGCAGGCAGGTCAGGCACGGCCGCATTTACATTGAATGGCTTCACGAGAAAATATAGGCGTTTCGACACCTTATTGTCAAATTTAAAAAAGCGGGTCTGGTGGCTCCGGGGGAAGCTTGTGAAAACGATGTAATTTATCAGAGGCAGGTTCGTTCGAAGAACCCATAATCGAGCATGGGTTCTTCGAGAACGGGCGGGGCATGACTCTCTATCGGTGGAGCCCTCGGGGGTGGCTTTTTCCAAAGACCGCAGTGCTTAAGAATTTGCCGGACAACCGCTTCTTCCTCAATGAACGAGACGCGGTAACCGTCATCGTCCCCGGGAAATCAGGCAGTGCTGGATTACCGGCGTCAGGTGGACCTGCTTTGGTATGGAGCGATAGTCTTGCTGGAGGACCTGGGGTGATAGTTACCGGGATTGATGCCGTTAGAGCTGCCCTGTTTACGACAATTATGCCCTGGCCGGTATGTAATCGTAAAAAGCAACTCGGTCAGATCAACCTAAAAATATCAGGAAAGTCTCCAGCGTAAGGGGCGCAGATCATTGTTGACGGGCAGACATTACGAAAAAAGAAAATTCCTATCAATTTGATCTACAAAAAGTCAAATACTATCGGTATTTTCAGATTTGACAATTATGCGCAATACTACCTATATTTTTTTTGAAGTCAGT
>CAISVC010000503.1 GCA_903888815.1 uncultured Fibrobacterota bacterium | reverse complement strand
GGGGAAGACCGGAACAGCAGGTCCGGTGATTAATTGTGGAAGAATCGGTTAGTGTCAGGTTTTGAATTCACCGGCATGGCGCTCGATGAAATCAATCTTTTCCAAAATAATATTTTTTATCATTTCACAATCAATCCCGCAATTTTCAATCTGGATAAAATACACGACAAGATTTTTCCGGAGCGTCAGATAGAGCAGGCTGTCTGATTGTATAAGCAGCACATCGTCTACACCGAAATGCTTCGGCTCGGCCTTTTTCACAAAATTTTTAAAATTTTCGTCAACGGTCAAGTAGGTTCCGTAAAACGCGCGAGCGTCAATTTCGGTCCGCGCATAAGTTACCTGCGCGGTAAATGAAACGGTTCTCTTTCGCGCATGGGTCAGTTTCTGTTCGAAGACCGCGGAAAAACCCGATAACGAGGTCTTTGTTTTATTGAAGAAATACGGCAGACCCCGGCTGTTCTTCTGGGGTACATAGCCGTTAAAGAGCGAGTCCGGCAAATCCCGTGGCAGGATCATCCATTGTTTGTCAGCTTCGGACACCCCGGAATTCATCGAACAATTAAAAAAAACCATGGAGAATAATGGAATGATCATGCTGCACAACCGTTTCATGGCTGAAATCCTTAGGAAAGGCGATAAGGAAAGCATAGTGATTCCTTTTTTTTAAGGATGTACCGATACCCGACTTCGGGAGGGCAGAGCGTGATTTGACGATCTGGCTTTTGTAAATATAGATCATGTTGTTTCGTCACCACGTAATAATGATTTGATGTTTTTACAGAAACAATTGTCCCGCGGTGTATATTTGAAACCTCCGTCCTCCATAAACCAATTTTAAATTTAAACGACCTCCAAGACGCTCGAACAGAACAATGCTCCAAAAGAATAACCATCAACTTCTTTTCCCCCTTTTGTTCTGCTTCATCGTTTCCGCCATAGGATCACCGGCAGACTCGGCCCTGTTTGAGATTGATTCATGCGGAAACGGCGCCCTGAGGAACAGGGCATACCCTCAGGCCATTGATGAACTCCGTACAAATCCTGCAGCAACGGATACCGTTGCCCGGCTGTTCAAGCTTGCAGCTGCCTGGTTGCATGCCGGTGACACCATAAAAGCGCTGTCTTTTTTCAATGCTGCGCCGAAGAATGATTCGGCGCTCGGCCCGCTTGCTTGGGAAGCGCTCGGCGACCTCATTGTTAAAAAACAACCCGACAGCGCCGTGGTCTGCTACGCGAGAACGCTCGCCGCATCCTTGCCGGCAAAGTATCGCGGCAGAATTTTCAATAAAATAAGCGCGGTTGTCGGAGGCGATACGGCAAAAAGCATATCAGCACCCTTCTGGCCGTCCTATGTCCAGTGGTGGAATACTCATAAACCTCTGCCCCCGGAACCGCTTTGCGCTCATGTCGACACCCTTATCCGTCTCGGGGAATGGCCGCAGATTGATTCGCTGGTTACCAAGACCATAACGGCGCTCTCCGACAGCGCGCAATGCGCAATTGTAAACGCGCTTGACCGCAGCTTCCCGTCCGACAGCAGCCTTTCCGGCAGCGCACTTTCCGCCGCCGCCCTTTTCCTTTTGGGAAGAATTGCCATGGACTGCGGAATGTTCGGAGCCGCAGAACGAATGCTTGCAGGCAGCAGGCGGAAGAGCGATTTTGTAGCAACTATAAACGACAGAATGCTTCTCCGGTTTCGCGGGAAGCTTTCTTTTTATGAACGGAAATATGAGGATGCGGCAGCAGCGCTTACCAAGTATGTCCGGCAATTCGGCTACGAGTCGGACCTTGGCCTGTTTATTGCACGGGCGTATAAAAACCTGGACAATATCGATAAATCTGCCGAATGGTATGATCAATTCATTATGCACACTCCCCGGTATCCGGCCATGGCGGAAATCCTCTGGCGGAGAGCTTGGATTGAGGAAGAGCGTGGCCGCGCAGGATCGGCCTTGAGTTTTTACCAGAGGATTTTCAAATACTACCCGCGGTCCTCGCGGGCAGACGAGGCGTTCGTCCGTCATGCGCTGTGTTATTACCGCATGGAAAAGTACGGAGCGGCATTAAAGGCGCTCGCTTTATTTGAAACAAAAAACGCCGAGTCAGCGTATCTTTCCGAGGCCCGCTACTGGAGGGCAAAATGTCTGCTGGCACTTGATAAGCTGGATTCCGCCAAAGCACGGTTTGCGGAGCTTGCGCAACAAGAACCTTATGATTACCATGCGTATCGCGCCCGGGATTTTCTTACGCTTGTCGGGGATACCGCCAATGCGCGGTATTCAATCGATACCGTTGGTGATAACGAACGGGCTTTGCGCTGGCTTGATTCAACGGCGCCGCCGTCCCGGAAACCGCTGTCATCCGGAGATAGCCTCAATGTTCGCCGGGGACTCCTTCTCGCGGCAATCGGTAATAATGCTGACGCTGAAATTTTTCTTGAACCTGTCGATCTTGCCTATCCGGGGAACCTGTCGTTGACGTTCAGGCTCGCGGCGTTTTACCGCACTATCGGCGCGCTGCCGCAGGCATCACGCACCGGTCGCCGGCTCTCCTGGCGCATTCCGGCCGAATGCCGGAAGGACATACCGCTTCCGGTCTATGAACTCATGTATCCGCTGCATTACCGCGATATTATTACCAGTGAAGCGTATCGCAGGAACATAGACCCCTGTTTCGTTTTTGCGGTTATCCGCCAGGAGAGTATTTTCAACCCCAACGCCGTTTCTCCTGCCGGCGCCATCGGACTCATGCAGATCATGCCGAATACCGGCGCAGCAATCGCCCGGGAGCTGGGGGAACCGTTCGGCGTCGATACGCTGTATCGGCAGTCCGCAAACATCCGGTATGGAACATTCTATCTCCGTAAGCTGCTCGACCAGTTTAATGAGAACGAAGTGCTTGCGCTTGCCAGCTACAACGGCGGCCCTCCGAACGCACGGGAGTGGTATGCGCGCAACAGAGATAAAGATCTGGATCTGTTTATTGAAGATATCGATTTCTCCGAGACGCGCAACTATGTGAAAAAAGTACTGGCGAATTTCTGGTTTTATCGCAGGCTCAGCCGGATCGCGCACGTCAGCGCACTGCACTGAAAATATTATTTGTAAAGATATGGCGCTGCCGGGACGTTTCCATGGGTTATATTGCACTATTTCGCAGGAGCCTCGTATTTTTTATCATTGAATGATACTATATAAACGGCGGGGCAGAACGACAAGCCGTGTCGCCGGCGTGTGGAAAGAAAAAACAGACCGACAACAGGAAACAACCAACTTTTTACAGGAGGAGTGAAATGGTACAGCGGTCAGCGATTATAGTACTACTATTGTCCTTATCGGTTTTTGCTGCAGGCGGAAAACAGGGGGGTGCGGTCAGGGCGGCCGGTAAACAGAGCGGT
>CAISVC010000502.1 GCA_903888815.1 uncultured Fibrobacterota bacterium | reverse complement strand
GGAACCCCATGGCAACCTGTAAATACAGGGCGATTTTCATTTTCGCCGTTTTTTGTTTTGTAAAAGCATACGCCGGCCCTGCCGAAGCCGTTGACTCGCTGGTAAAACGTATTTTACCTTCTGCTGCCTCTTCATTTACCTATGCGGTCATTCCGGCCGATTCTGGCCGCGACGTGTTTGAGCTCGATTACAGCGGCGGTAAAGTGGTGATCCGCGGAAATAATGCCAATTCCATGGCCGAGGGGTTGAACTATTATCTCAAATACTACTGCAGTGTTCACTTTTCTCTCAATGGAAACCAGACGAATCTGCCCTCTTCTCTCCCTGCCGTTCAGCCGGCCGTTCACATAGCGTCGCCGCACCGGTACCGGTATCTTTTCAATTATTGCACCTACAACTACTCCCTGTCGTACTGGACATGGAATACATGGGAGCAATTTCTCGACTGGATGGCATTAAACGGCATCAACCTCGCGCTTGCAGGCGTTTACGGCCAGGAAGCGGTCTGGCAGAATACTCTGCGGCACTTCGGCTATACCGATGCGGAAATCTACAGTTTCATTCCAGGACCGGCATGGAACGCCTGGTGGCTTATGGGTAACCTTGAAGGCTGGGGCGGCCCGGTGCCGCAGGCCCTGATCAATGCCCGCGTCGCATTGGAACAGAACATAGTTGCCCGTATGAGACAGCTCGGCATCGAACCGGTGCTGCAGGGATTTTACGGAATGGTTCCCACTAATTTAAGTTCCAAGTACCCCGCTAATAGAATTTTTGCCACCGGCACCTGGTGCGGTTATACCCGGCCGGCCATGATCGATCCGATAGATACTCTCTTTACGACCATGGCCGATGTCTGGTACGCGGAACAGAAAACGCTTTTCGGTGACGCGAAGTTCTTCGGCGGCGATCCGTTTCACGAAGGAGGCTCTGCCGGTATCAACCTGACAACAGCAGGAACAAGAATCCAGCAGGGGATGATCCGTGCAAATCCCAATGCGGTCTGGGTGCTCCAGGGATGGCAGACAAATCCGGCGGATGCGATGCTCAGCGGTACGATAAAGGCGCAGACCCTTATTCTTGACCTTTTCGGCGAAACAAATCCGCAATGGTCCGCTCGCAACGGCTGGAACGGTCACCCGTGGCTCTGGAACTGCATCTGCAATTTCGGCGGCAAGGTCGGATTATACGGCCCCATGGGAAAAATTTCAAGCGATCCGATCGCGGTTTTCGGCAGCGCGATCAAAGGGAATTATTCAGGTATCGGCGGAATGCCCGAGGGCATCTGCACGAATTCCGCGGTATGGGACCTGCTTTTCGACATGGGATGGCGGACAACGGCGCCTAATCTGACCGACTGGCTTGCCAAATACAGCACGCGCCGGTACGGAAAAATTTCCGGCAACTGCGCCGCCGCATGGAATCTGCTGGCGCAGAGCGTTTACAAATACGTGACAAGCGACGGCGGCGATCCGGAGTCATTCTTCTGCGCGCGGCCGGCAGCAACGATCAATAACGTCTCCTCCTGGGGCACTACAACGCGGCAGTACTGCAATCTTGATCTGGTCGATGCCTGGAAGCTGCTCCTTGCCGACACTGCGAACCTTGCCGGAGTCGCGACCTACGAACACGACCTCGTCGATGTCACCCGTCAGCTTATGGCGAACTATGCGATGCCGCTGCACAGTCAGATGATCGCAGCGTACAATGCCCGCGACAGGGCGACGTTCGTGACAAAAAGCACCGCGTTTCTCCAGTGCATACTCGACCAGGACACCCTGCTCGCCACGCGCCCCTCATTTCTGCTCGGCCGCTGGCTGGAAGACGCGAAGAGCTGGGGATCAACGGTCGCGGAAAAAAACTGGTATGAATGGACCGCCCGGACCCTTATTACCACGTGGGGTCCCCGCGGGCCCTCGGAAAGCGGCGGCCTGCATGAATATGCCCATCGTGAATGGTCCGGCATTCTCGGCACGCTGTACTACAACCGCTGGAAAATGTATATCGATGATTGCATAACCCGTCTGGACGGCGGCACCGGCAGGACATTTAACTGGTTTTCAATAGATTCGGCTTGGTGCACCCAGCATGACCTGTTCCCTTCCACGCCGCAGGGCAATGCGATTGCGGCGGTCAGAAAAATCGCCGCCAGGTATAATTTCGAACCCGATTATTCGACGGTCGGTATTGCCTACTGCAAACCGGTGACCGCGAGCAGCTACGAAGCCGGCTTCCCCCCCGACGTGATCACCGACGGCGTTACCACCGGCAGCTACTGGGGTGCAGGTCCGTATCCGCAATGGGTTACCATCGATCTGCGCGGTACGGCCCGCATCGACAGCATCCGCGTATTTCCGTATACCGACGGCACCCGCTACTACCAGTACCGAATCGAGGGTTCTCTGGATGGAATGACCTGGACGCAGGTGGCTGATCTGACCGGCAACACACAGCCGGCAACCGCCCAGGGGAGGCTCAGCGTGCTCACACCCCCGCGCAATGCCCGCTATATCCGGGTCACCATGACCAGAAACAGCGCCAATACCAGCGTGCACCTGTATGAAGTCAGGGTATTCGGGGTCTTTATCGTACCGGCTGTCAATCAGCTTGCCGTAGAAAAATATGCTGTTCCCCGCATCATTGCCGGGAACAGACGCATTGCTGTAGCTGTCGACGGACATTCAGTTCATACCGTCTCTGTTTTTACGCTTAATGGCCACCTGATAAAATCTTTTTCCGGCAGGGGGAGGTCTTTGTATACCGTCCCGGCGAACTCCGGCGTGTATTTAGTCGCCGTCAAAAATGGAAATAAAGCGGAATCGCATCGGGTAATCGTCCGATAAACGGCGGCGGGATCATGACCGTCGGCACCATCCTTTAAATAAGCAATCAGACCTTATCCATCAGTCGGCGTGCAAACTGGAAGAAGTCGGTTATCCGCGAAGCGTCTTTGTTCCCGTCGTGCGGAAGATTCAGGAAAAGACCCCCGAACACCGCAAACCTCAAAAGCGACGAAAGAAGGAAGAGCGACTGCAATTGCCACACGGCAATCATGGGCAGCCGGGACGCCAGAAACCCGCCGAGCAGGCTGAACAGGAAGACCGAAATGCCGGTGAACGCCATGGCTATCGAGGTCTGGCGTTCGGGATTTTTAACGTCCGACAGGTGCAGAAGATAATTGAAGTTGCTCAGGTTATAGCCGCTCCAGCAGATGCCGCTGTAAAAATTAAAGCAGCAGATGAGGAGGGGAATTCCGGTGAATATAAACGGCAGCGGCACTACGGCGATCATGAGTCCGGTGATCAGCAGCACGCGGCGGTGGCCGAACCGGTCGGATAATTTTCCCCAGAGCGGGAGCGCAACAATGGAGCCGAGCACCATTGAAGCTGTGGAAGCGGACAGAGTAAAGAAAGTAAAGTGCAGATCACGCACGAACCATACCGTAAAAAAAGGACTGGCAAGCATAACAGCGCCCTGCATAAGCGAGGTTGCAAAGCAGAAACGCAGAAAACCATTGCTATTTATTGTTCTGTCCTGTTTCCCGCTGCCGGGGCTGCCGGGATCATAAAGAACCGGTGGAGGTTCATACTGTTTGACAAGCATTATCGTCGACAAAAAGCGGAAGCACCCGGCGGCCAAAAATACAAAGGTAAAAAACAGCCACGACGTTGATTGGGCGGTCTGGCGGAACGCAAACGCGCCCGCGGCAAGGCCGCAGACCAGCTGGAAAATATTGATGATGCGGTTACGCCGGGCGAAAAATCTTCCGCGTACCGCAGGGCGGACAAGGCTGCTCATCCAGGCAATCCACAACCCGGCCATATAAGTGCCGAAAAATCCCTGCAGCGTGAAAACCACCGCATACAGCCATGAACGGTAACCTGCCGGCAGCCAGCCCGTGAAAGCGAGCAGCAGGAGCAGCGCACTCTGCGCAGTCGTGCCGAGCACTACGTACTTTTTACGGCCGGCTGAAGGCCGCAGGAAGTTGGCGATAGCGAGCTGACCAAGGGAGCCGGAGAGAAGCGGCAACCCGGCTATCATGCCGATGGCAATAGACGGTATTTGAAGATAGACGGCACCGGCGATTGCAAATGTGTCGGAAAGCGCCATCATTCCGCTGCAGAAGATACCGTCCCACAGGCTGTAGCGCAGGGCCTGCGCATTGCGTCTGTCGCTGATCGGAATAGCGGAAAAGGCGAACGCTTTTAGAGTCCGGACAATAAGTGATTGCGGTTGAATGTTCACGGAACGGGTCGAAACGGTTATTGCGAAAAACAGGAAAGTGGAAATATAGTATATCTGTCGGGGCGTTAAAAGGCGGCTATTGTTACGCATAGTACCGGCTGAATAGTGCGGTATATGAACAGCAGATCTTCTCCCGGATTTTCTCTTGCCTGTTGTCTGAAAAGGCCTTATATTATTTCCCCATGGAAGAGCGCAAAGATAAAGCCTATTACGAAACCAGCTATTACGGGGACCGTAACCTTCAAAAGGAGATTCTCAGGCCGCTGCACCGGTACCGGATCAGAAAAGTCCTGGCAATCTACAGGCCCGCAGCTGACGAAACGGCGGTTGATTTAGGATGTGCATGGGGAACGTTTACTTTCGCAATGGCACGGTACGCCCGGTGTGCGATCGGGATCGACTTCAGCAGCAAGGCTGTCCTTTTCTCGAACGCGCGGGAGCTGGGGAGACTGGACGCGGGTGTAGCGT
>CAISVC010000501.1 GCA_903888815.1 uncultured Fibrobacterota bacterium | reverse complement strand
GGCAGGGGAACAAGCAGGTGGAAAACGACATCCGCTATAAGGGTGCGCCCGGTAAGGGCGCAGCTGCTCTTTCGTATATTTACAAGAGGGATGGTACTATTCATAAGGCCGCTCCCCAGGATCTGTTCCGCGGCGGCGACCAGGTGCAGGTTTTTTTCTCGTCGCAGGCAGAGCAGCATTTGAGCCTTTTCAGCATCGACAGCAGGGGAACCATTTCGTTTTATCAGCCGGACGCGGGGTCGGCAGTATGCAGCATCAGTTCCGGTGCGGGTTCGCAGCTTGCGTATCCGAAGAGCATTGCGCTTGACAGCACACCGGGCGCGGAGCTCGTAGTCGCAGTTTTTTCCGATGAGCCGTTTGACACGAACCAGATAAAAAAGTGGGTAGCAGGGCTGAAAACAGCCAATGATATGGTCACGCTTGAAAAGGCGATTAAAAACAATCCGCCGGTAACGAGGAGTTCGGTGCAGACGCTGATGCTGAAGAAGGGATGACAGGGGAGAAAGAGTGAGGTCAAAGCTCAGTGCTCAATGATAAAAACGAAAGCCGGGGTATAATGAGACGTTTTTATTTGCTTATCTGTTTGTGTTTTTTATGGAATGCTATCCCCGCATTCGCCGCCCGGTATGCCCTGCTTGTCGGGTGCAATGACGGCGGGAGCGAGGTGGAGCAGCTTCAGTGGGCCGAGGCTGACGCCGGGCGTTTTGCCGGACTGCTCGAGGCGCTCGGCGGTTTCGACCAATCTGCAACCGTTACGCTGCTCCATCCGGACAGCGCGGCGCTTGACAAAGAGCTGCGCCTTGCCGGAAGCAGGCTGCGTTCGTCGAAGTCGCCGGAAAACGATCTCTTCCTTTTATATTATTCCGGACATGCCGACGGTCTCGACATGCTGCTCGGCACCACCAGATACCCGCTGAAAAAGGTGCAGGGTTATCTGGATTCGTTTCCTGCCGGCATACGTATCGGCATTTTCGACGCATGCCAGAGCGGCGCGGTCACTGCCTACAAGGGAGGCAAGCGGGCGGAGCCGTTTTATCTCACGAACCCGCAGAAAATAAAAGGCCAGGTGATCATTGCTTCGACTGCGGCAAACGAGCGGGCGCAGGAATCAGGGTCGCTCAAGGGATCGATATTTTCCTTTTACTGGTTGAGCGGCCTGCGGGGAAGCGCCGACGTGTCGGGCGATCGGCGGGTGACCCTGGACGAGGCCTATCATTACGCCTACCGCAAGACCGTGGAAACATCGACCCTCACCGGCGGAGAAGCGCAGCATCCCATGTACCGGTTCAATATTCACGGCGAGGGCGACATTACGCTGACCGATCTGGCCGCGGGCAGCGGCGGTATCCGCTTTGACCGGAGCTGCGAAGGCAAGTTTCTTGTTCTGAGCGACTCGTATACCGATATTTTCGCCGATTTTTCAAAGAAGAAAAACACCGAATCGTTCGTATCCCTTGATCCGGGCAGTTATACCGTCATCAACGCAAACAGCGGAGAGGTGGGCATGTACAGTTTTACGGTCGACGGAACAAACGGGATTGTACAGCTTGCGCAGACCATGCTTGTTCCGAATACGCTGACCGAAAGCAGGATCAAAGGCGCCAATGCCGTGGCAGGAGCGAAAATGAGCGTCCCTTTCACATCGCCGCTGT
>CAISVC010000500.1 GCA_903888815.1 uncultured Fibrobacterota bacterium | reverse complement strand
GACCGTCGCCGAGGCGCTCGACGGCGAAGGCGTGGTGATGCGGATGCCCGCATCGGTTGCCTCCCAGGGAAAGGTCAGATGGATCTTGTCAAGCACGGTCAGGAATACGTCGGTATAGAGACCGCCGAACTGGATGTAATCTTTGGGATACCCGTCCGGAGGAACATTGCTGTTTGTCTGGTTGTCCGCCTGTACGGCAAGTACGTTGTCCTGGCCGAAAAGGACGCTGCCGGTGATATCAAAGTGAAACGGCGTATAGCCGCTCACCATATTCTGGCCGATATTCGTTCCATTTACCCACACGGTGGTTACCTGCATTGATCCTTCAAACTCCAGGAATATCTTTTTCTGGCTCCATGCTGAAGGAACGGTGAAGTGCTTTCGATACCAGGCCACATCCCTGTGAAACGTTTCCTGATTGTTTGTATTGGCGACACCGTCGAGCCATCGCGTGCAATACTTGAGCGGGTAAGGAAGGCAGACATCCTCCCAGCCAGCACCAGCGTCATTATAGGCCGCCGCCTCCGGGGTTCCCGACGGCGTGCCGAAATAATGCCGCCATCCGGCATCGAAATTATTGCGCTGCAGGTCTCCGCCTGTCTGAGAGAAAGCGCTCATGGCAAAAAGGACGATAAAAAGAAAACATATTTCTTTTTTCATGTAATGCCTCCCTCTATATGTTCGCACACTCATAGCATATCCTGAGACCTGAATAAAAACATTACGATTGTTGCTTCTGTTGTTAATATAATAAAATTCTTCAAGTATGATTGATCTCACAACATTTTTTGCCGCAGCCGCCTTGAGCCGGTTCTTTTTTGAAACTACGCCGGGCAATTGTGTATTTTCCTGCATGCAGTTTTTTTTATTTAAGCTTATAGAAAACCTGCAACCGCGAGCCATACGATGCCTTTACATTCTTTTGTTTTTGCTTCTCCCGGTATAGTCGTCTTTGAACCGGGAGCCGTGAAAAAACTCGGCGCGATCGCCAGGGGATTCGGGAACCATGCACTGGTCGTGCGCGCCGGGCATTTTGCCGCATCCGAACAGTGGAATGGTGTCGGCAGTGACTTAAATGAAAAAAATATTGAGTTTCATACGGTTGATATTCATGGCGAGCCGTCGCCTGAGCTCGTCGATGATGTGGTTGCACAGTATGTGAAAACCGGTATTAAGGTCGTTATTGCCGTTGGCGGCGGAAGCGTGATTGATGCCGGCAAGGCAATAAGCGCCATGCTTCCTTTAGGTGAATCAGTGGTTGATTATCTTGAAGATACGGGTAAAAAGGCCCACCCTGGTGAAAAAATCCCTTTTGTCGCGATCCCGACCACGGCGGGCACGGGCAGCGAAGCAAGCGCCAACGCGGTGCTCTCCAGGATCGGTGTAGGCGGATTTAAAAAATCATTGCGGCACCAGAACCTGATTCCAGATGCCGCAGTCGTGGACCCTGAGCTCGCCCTCTCCTGCCCTGCAGCGGTGACCGCTGCCTGCGGCATGGACGCTTTTACCCAGCTTCTGGAAAGCTATGTTTCCCCCGCCGCCTCGCCAATGACCGATGCGCTTGTCGAAAGTGCGTTACCGCAGGTGCGCGAATGCCTCATTGCGGCAGTGACGAACGGTTCCGAGAATTTACCGGCGCGAACCGGCATGGCCTATGCCGCGCTTATCTCCGGCATTGCACTCGCTAATGCCGGGCTCGGCGCAGTGCACGGCATGGCATCGCCGGTCGGCGCATACTTTTCCATACCTCACGGTGTGGTATGCGGCACCCTGCTCGGAAAAACTACCGAAGTTACCATCACGACCCTGCAAAAATGCGATCCGCAAAACCTCGCGCTGAAAAAATATGCCCGTGCTGGAAATATGATTTCAGGAAAGAAAGCGAATTCCGTTGCAGGAGGTTGCAGTGCGCTTCTTAAAACGATCAATTCCTGGATTGAAACATTGGAGCTTCCACGCCTTTCTGACTACGGCATTACCGTCAATGATATTGAAAAAATCGCGGCAGGCACCGCCAATAAAAACAACCCTATAAAATTATCTTCGGAAAATATCACGGAAATACTGTTGCACCGGCTTTAATACTGAGGTATATCCGGGTCACCCGAACGTTTTGTAATAAAAAACTTTTTAAAAATTATTTTCATAGATTATATTTGTTAACAATTTTGCTGCATCGGAAGTTCATTAACCGGAGACTTACGCGCATGAAATCTGTGTTTTCCACGCTCATACCTTTACTGCTTGCGCTTTCCACATCCGCAGGGGAAATTAAACTTCCCGTATCGTACACGATACTTAATAACGGCCTGCGCCTGATTGTGGTCCCGGACACCAATGTGGCTGTTGTCTCGTGCAGACTGTACTATTTCGTGGGGTCGATGTACGAAAGTGCGGGGTTTACGGGCCTCTCGCACATGTACGAACACATGATGTTCAAGGGAACGAAAAAACTAGGGACCGCTAACTATGCGGCAGAGGTCCCGCTCATGGCGGCCATAGATTCACTCGACCGGCTGTTGTACCTTCACACGCAAGCCGCTGAAGGTGCCGACGACTCTATTTCCCGGGCTTACCGGAAGCAGGCCTCGGCACTTCTTGACAAACAACGAAAGTACATCAAGAAGGACGAGATCTGGGAGCTTTACCAGAACAGCGGCGCCACACACCTCAATGCCTGGACCGCCGACGATATGACCGCCTATATCGTTACGCTTCCTAAAAACCGGGTAGAGCTTTTCTACTGGATCGAGTCCGACCGCATGCGTAACCCGGTGCTGCGGGAGTTTACCAGCGAGCGGGACGTGGTCATGGAAGAGCGCCGTATGCGTTACGACAACCGTCCGCTCGGCCGTTACTGGGAGCGGCTTAATGCGCTTTTCTATACCGCCGATCCTTATCGCAATCCCACCATCGGCTGGGCACCGGACATTCGGGCCTTTACGAGGGCGAAACTTCAGCAGCATATCAACCGCTATTACACACCCGATAATGCGCTTGTCGTGCTCGTTGGCAATATCGATTCGCTCCGGGCAAGAAAAGACGTGGAACGTTACTTCGGCGCCATCCCGCGTGCGTCCAGGCCAAAAGAGGAGGTCGTGACCCGTGAACCTGTGCCGATTGGTGAAACTCGTTTTACCGTATATGATGACGCCGCGCCGCGTATCGACATGCTCTTTCATACGCCTGGATACCCAAGCGACATTCTTTACAAAATGGACGTCATCGAAGGCATCTTTTCTGGCCGCAGCGGAAGGCTTTACCGCAGGCTTGTGGACAAAGAGCGCCTGTGTACGGGTATCGACGCTTCCAGCAACCCGCGCCTGAACGACAGCTATTTCCTTATTTCGGCCGAATTAAATAATAACGCGGACCCCGCAAAAGTCGAACGCATCATCCGCGAAGAGATCGCCGGCGCGGCCTCCGCTCCGCCGACCGCTATCGAAATGCGCCGGGTGACAAACGAAATCCGGATGGCGTTTGTGACCGATCTCAAAAGCCTTGAGGGGCTGTCCGACCGGCTTGCATGGTTTGAGCGTCTTGAAAGCTGGAAGGACATTTTAGCTTACCAGGAACGCATCGCCAATATCAAACCCGAGGAGATTCCTGCGGCGGTAAAGCTGTATCTTGATCCCGTCCGCATGACCATCGGCATCCTGCTGCAGCCTTTACTAAAACAATAACCCGAACGGCTCACTATTGCTATGAATAAAATTGCGCTTTCCGTTTTCCTATGTGCCTTCTCATCCTCTCTGCTTTTCGCAAAGGATGCAGGTATTGCAGCGCCCATTCCATCTCACCCGTCAAAGCTCTCATATAAAAAACTGCGCTGGGCAGTACCGCTCGGATCGCCCTATCGCGTGACGCTTAAAAACGGCCTCCGTGCCTATGTCGCCGTAGACTCCCAGCTGCCTCTTGTCCAGATCAGCGCTTATCTGCGGTGCGGAACGCTTTCGGACCCTCCCGGGAAAGAGGGCATGTGCGCGCTTCTGGCGAAACTCATGAGAACCGGGGGCACGGAGAAATACCAGGCCGACACCCTCGATGCGTTGCTCGACCTGTATGCCATGAAATTCGGCATCTCCGCATCTGAAGATGTCCTGCAGTTAAGCGTCTCGTTTCTTTCCGACTATATCGACACCGCCTTTGCCGTCATGCAGCAGGTACTTTTCCATCCCCGCTTCGATGCGATAAAACTTGAAAAAGAGGAAAAAATCCTTATCGAAACGATCCGTCATCGTTTCGATAACCCCGGACCGACCCTCGATATGGCATACCAGAAGTCGATGTATCCGTGCTCGCCGGCTGCAAGTCTGGCCACGGAACCGTCGGTCAGGCGGATACTGCGCGACGACCTTGCAAACCTGCACCGCCGGATATTCACGACCGGCAACTGCATTTTTGCCGTTGCCGGCGAGTTCGACCGTAACGCCATGATCGAACGGCTGGAAAAACTTTTTCCCGTTGCTGCCGGGCTGAGTGACACTGCGTTCCCCAAAATCAGCGCGGCGCCGGCCATTAAGTGTCTTGTCGTGCACAAACCGATTTCCCAGGTATACGTGCGGTTCGGTATTCCGCTTTTTAAACGGCCGAATGCCGATTACTATGCGGTTTCCGTGTCCAACCTCATACTGGGCGGAGGCGGTTTCACGTCTCGCCTCGGCACCAGGGTGCGCTCCGATGCCGGCCTTACCTATTCCATATATTCCAGCGCCGAATCAAATTACACCTATCCGGGAACCTGGTACGTTGAGTTCTTTACTAAAAGCGAATCCTTTCCGCAGGCCATGGCCATGGCACTGCAGATTATCGACAGCCTGCGCGCGAAAGGGATCACGGACGAAGAGCTGTCGAATGCAAAGGCTACCCTTATCAATGAAATGCCGTCGATGTTCCGTTCGCCGTTCGATATTGTGTCCACGTATGCCTGGAACGAATACTACGGCCGCTCACCGTCCCACTACAAGGAATATCCCGACAGCATCAAAGCGGTGACGCGCGAAGCGGTTAAACGCATGATCAACAAGTATCTTGACCCGTCCGCCTTTGCTTACGCAGTCGTGGGCGATACCGCCGCGATAGCAAAATATAAATCAGATAAGGGATTCCCATTTGAGACGTTCACGCCGCGCAAAACGATCGTGCCCGATTCTATTGCTTCGTTGCCTTGAACCGTAACCTGTTTATATAGAGGAGAGCTGATGAATATCGGAATAATAATTCACTCTCAATCAGGCCATACAGCGGCCATGGCAAAAGCCATTGCGGAACAATTCAGGCAGCACGGCCATGATGTTGATATTAAACTGCTCCTGACGAGCGGGCTCGCAAAACCCGGTTCGCGCAATTTTACCATCAGCAACACCCCGGACGACGAGGAATTAGCGAGGTTTAATGTCATCCTGTTCGGAGGGCCCGTCTGGGGATTCAAAGCCTCCCCGGTAATCCGCGAATACCTTGCCTGGCTTAAAAAACTCAACGGTAAAAAAGTCATGAGCTTCGTTACAATGGGGTTGCCGTGGAAATCATTCGGAGGCATAAATGCAATCCGGGCCATGAATGAGGAGCTCAAAGCGTCCGGTGGCACCGTGCTCCCCGGTGAGATCCTCCAGTATTTTTTCGGTTTCAATAAGCAGAAACTGCAGAAGGCATTGGAAAGAATTTATACAAACGTGACCGGATGAGTCGGACGCTTCCATGCTCTGCTCAATCTGCAACTCCCCCACCGTTAGGCCTGCTTTTAAGGCCAGAATTTTGTCAAAGCATGATGTTTCGTATTTCTCCTGCCCCACGTGCGGATTTGTTCAGACCGAAGAGCCGTATTGGCTGTCTGAGGCTTACGAGCATACTCTGAATGACGAAGACACCATGGTTCTGCAGCGCAACTGGTATTTCGCGGACGTTGTTTCGAGCGTACTATTCACGCTTTTCGACCGACGTGGAAAATTCCT
The DNA here is from genome assembly GCA_903888815.1 of uncultured Fibrobacterota bacterium. Classification (GTDB taxonomy): domain Bacteria; phylum Fibrobacterota; class Chitinivibrionia; order Chitinivibrionales; family Chitinispirillaceae; genus BOG-1184. The sequence continues at coordinate 884 of CAISVC010000500.1, read as the reverse complement.
CGATTTCGGCGGCGGCCACGGCATATTCACGCGGCTCATGAGGGACAAAGGGTTTGATTTCTACTGGGACGATCCGCACGGCCGGAACATTTTCGCCCGGGGATTTGAATACGGCGCCGAAGACGATCCGATAGAATTGATTACCTGCATAGAATGCTTCGAGCATTTTATTCATCCGCGGAAAGAGCTGGAAAAAATGCTCGGCATTTCCTCGAATATTTTCTTGACAACGCAGCTATTGCCATCTCCGGTTCCGCGACCGGATGCATGGGACTATTACGGCCTCACCCACGGACAGCATATCTCATTTTTCTCTGTAAAAACACTGCGCTATCTCGCGGATCAGTACGGCCTGCATGTTTACACCAACGGCATAAACATGCATCTGTTTACAAAAAAGTCGTTTCATCCATTGCAATTCAAGAGGGCGATTCATCCCGGAGCATTACAGCGGCTGAGAATAAAAATGACAATGAAAAGTAAATTTCAGTCCGATTATAAGTATATAGTGCAGACTAAAAATGACCGCTTAGCTATTAACGGCACCTCTGCGCCTCACGATACCGCTTATCGTTCTTCTTGAGCCAGGCATCGATTTTCGGCGAAGGATTGCAGATTTTGTTCCCCGCCAGATCGAAATAGACTAGCGATTTCATCCTGGTAATACCTTCGGGAAGCGTCGTAAGTCTGTTATCTTTGAGGTAAAGCTCTTTCAGTTCCGGAAGCTGGACAACGGCCGGTTCCAGTTCAATCATTTTATTCCCCCATAACTGCAGCGAAATCAGTTTCTTCAGCTTGCCGATTTCCGGCGGGAGCGACCCGAACCCGTTATACCGTAAATCAAGCGTTTCAAGGTTTTCAAGTTCCCCGATCAACGGCGGGAT
>CAISVC010000499.1 GCA_903888815.1 uncultured Fibrobacterota bacterium | reverse complement strand
TCCACCCGGTCGCGGAAAGAAAAAAGCTTGTAGTATACGCTGCCGTCTGCCGAGACGCAGAACTTCTTTTTAGCGTTATTATTTTTTCCGGTTCTGATAATCGGTGCCGATATGTTGATCGCGGTAAGAAGGGCGGCGCGTTCAACGACCGCTGAAACCATGGTCTGGATTGCGTCAAGATCATCAGCGGAACACATTTTGCAATACTGCTCCTTGTCGGGAGAACCGGACAATATAGCATCCAGAGACTGGGTGTTGAGCGACTGCATGTGCCGCACTTTTCCGGAAACCACCCCTTCTGCCGCTGCAGTCATAAGGATTTTATGAAACAGGCCTCCTAAATAAGCGCCTGAAACCATTTTTTCAAGAACATATTCGCCCGGGCTTGACGTGGTATTATCAAAAGCGATATCGATGTCGCCGCGGTCGATCCGGTTGAAATTCGCGGTCTCGCAGTTGATCGCCATGCTGCCGCTGCCGGGCAGTCCCATCTCTTTTTTAATAGCGCTGTTTTTCTCGATATATGCGGTGTTGGTGCCGGTGCCTAGAATAAATCCGATATAATGGTAATCCGGCGAAAAGGCGGTGGCAGTCATGCCGGCAAGCAGCGACGCAACCGTATCATTGAGCATGAGCATGTGCGCCGGGCACGGCAGGCTTCGTTTCCGCAAGGTTTCTGCGAGGTTCGCAAGGATTTTTTCGCCGACGACCTCTCTGGCCTTTATCTCTTTTGTCCAATACAGCAGTGTGCCGTCCCGATGCCGGTCAATGACCGCAGGATAGGAAAAGCAGAACCCGAGGCGGCCGCTCTCGTTAAGCACCGGTTTGATATAGTCGGCGATCAGGTTGAAAAAATCCTCCTTGCCGAGTTCTTTCGCGGTGCCGGGCATGGGGTTATTTACAAAAGATTCGATGTGCGGAACGCTGTCATTATCAAACCTGACCAGCGCGGTGCGGAAATTGGTACCGCCCGCGTCAAGCACGATTATTGTCTCGCTTTTCGGTGCCTTATCCGGGACCGGGATAAAGGTGGGTATCATGGCGAGGCTGCTCTTCTGCCCGGTCAGCCCCTTTTCCATTTCATCCAGAAAGGCGGCGACAATCTCTTTAACATTATAATAGCTGGTACAAAGACGATGTTTTGATAAAAATTGATCACAACGGTTGTCGCCAGTCATACTGATTCCTTATCGTGCTGAAGGATCCATACGATGGCGGATGAGACGGGTTACATAAAATAAGTTCCGGACAGCGGAAATGAAACGCTGTCCAGAATATAAAAAAAGGCGATCCGAAGACCGCCTATGAATGTTTTTGCAAATCAGCTCCCTATTCACGGACAATAAACTTCTCCAGTTCTTCGAGCGATTTGCCCTTGGTTTCGGGCATCATCCGCCAGACGAAGAAGAAGAAGGGAACCATCATGATCGAGAAGAACATGAAAATCGGGCCACCACCAAAAGCAGCCAATACTGATGGGAAGGCTAAGGCTATTATGAAATTCATGATCCAATGAGTGAACGAACCGAGCGACTGACCTTTTCCGCGCACTTTGTTCGGAAAAATTTCAGCAAGAAACACCCAGATGACTGCTCCCTGCGAGAAGGCGAAGAAGGCGATGAATCCTACTATGAACACCACCACGCCCGCGCCGGTCAGGAAGTTCGGGTTCAGGTAATGCATTCCCGCGCCGGCGAGCGAAAGGCACATGCCGACCGCTCCGATGAGCAGCAGGGTCTTTCGTCCCAGTTTGTCAATAAAGAACATGGCTATAATCGTAAAGACCATGTTGGTCATCCCGACCGCCACGGCCTGCAGCATCGAAGCGTTTGTGCTTGCACCTGCTGCCTCAAAAATTTTAGGAGCATAATACATAATTACATTTATACCGGATAATTGATTGAAAATTGCGAGTAATACCGCGCACATTATCGCGAAACTGTATTTTTTCTGATACAGCGGGGTGACGCCTGCGCCCGCCTCTTCCTTGAGGGAGTTAACGATGTCCGTAAGCTCCGCCTGAACATCTTGAGCACCTACTTTTTGCAGAACTGAACGAGCGTTGTCCACTCGACCTTTTTTTACCAGCCAGCGAGGACTTTCGGGAACAAGGAATAAAAGTCCGAAAAAGAGCGCGGATGGTATGGCCATTACACCGAACATCCAACGCCAGTTATCTGCTCCGAAATGATTGACAAGCAGATAATTTGAAAAGAAGGCCACAAGAATACCGAAAACGATATTAAACTGCGCAACGGCAACAAGCCTGCCGCGCAGCCGGCCCGGAGCTATTTCGGCGATGTACATAGGCGCCATGACAGAAGCGGCTCCGATGGCAATCCCGCCAATGAATCGGGCACTCAACAGCATCCACCAGTGGGTTGCTATTGAACAACCGATGGCTGAAATCAAAAAGAGAATGCCGCAAAAGAAAAGCATTGTTTTTCTTCCCCAGACATCTCCAGGTTTTCCGATAAAAAATGAACCGATAACCGTACCTGCGAGAGCAAAAGCTACTGTAAATCCCAATGAATGCTGAAATGGGATGAATGCGTCATGAAGATGGAAGTACTGAGAAATAAATTTCGTCGTTCCTGAAATAACCGCAGTGTCGAAACCGAACAGAAAACTTCCCAGCGCCGATACGATCGTGGCAAATAAGAGGTTTGCATTCATTTAGACCGCCGTTCTGATGTTTGGATGAGCTTTATGATACTGTTAAACTCTTGCCAATGAAGTGCAATAATAATGCCAGAGCATTTTCCTCTGCCTGGAGTAATAGTGACAGCATGCAGAAGGTGAAGTTATTATATATTATGCACAGAAGGAGTGCATTATTTTCAAACCTGCACATATACCGTGCTTTGGTCATATTAAAATTTTAAATAACCCGAACATCAGGGCGGATTTTTATATTTCAGGGGCACTATGCCTCAACCAGGCATAACCATTGCGTGAAATAGACAACTGTGATAAAACCCCTGTTTAGGCCACGTCTGCAAACCCGCCTGACTGCGACAATCGTCCTGCTTCTGTCGCTGCTCATGATCATTACCACATATGTAGGTATCAAACGCGAGACCCGGAGCATACTTAAACAGATGCAGCGGGACGGCGTGGCGCTCGCCAAAGCGTATGGCCGCACCGTTGAGACGGCGCTCCTGCTGCAGGGAGCGGGCATGGGAAGAGTGACGGGTGATGCGAGCCGTTCAAAGGGTATCAAATACCTGTCGATCCTCGATACGCGCCAGACGATAATCGGCCATACGGACGTGAACCTGATCGGCCGCCTTCACCGCGACTCATTATGCGAACGGGCGCTCCATACCCCGATCACCGCGGTCCAGGCGGGAAGAACGCCTATTACAATGGTGAGCCGGGATTCGCTCGGCGAGCCCTATTTCCGGGTAGTGGTACCGCTCGTCACCGTTGATTCCGTTCAGGGAGTGCTCGATCTAGGACTTGACATGGAGGGAATATCCGAGGCGATCCGTCGCACTAACGTGCAATCGTTTTATATCGCGCTTGCAGCGATTTTTTTCGGCGCACTCCTCGCGGTCTTCTTTGCCCGGTCCATTGCCCGCCCGATCCGGAAGCTGGCCGAAGGCGCCAACGTGGTGGCGAGCGGCGATCTTTCCCGGGACATTGACATCAAGGCGCGCGGCGAGATTGCGGATATGGCGGCCTCGTTCAAGAATATGACCATAAAATTGCGTGAGTATACCGGAAACCTCAAGCGCATCAACACGCAGCTCGAGGCGGATGTCGCGATCATAGAAAAACTCCACAGCTATAATGAAAGCATTCTCAACAGCATCACGCCGGGCGTGCTCACGTTTGATCTGGCAGGCACCATCACGACGGTTAACGACAGCGGCGTGGCCATTCTCAAGCGGCAGAGAGCCGGACTGTTAGGCCGCACGATCAGCGACGTGTTTGACCCGAACGATCCGATCCGTAAACTGCTTGAGGCCGTACTGTCCACGGGAAAAGCGTATGAGCGTAAAGAGATTGTCCTGAATAATTCCGACGCCAAGGAGGTGCTTCTGAGCTGCAACAGCGTACCGCTTTATGATCAGCACGAAAAAGTGGTGGGCCATTGTTTTACTTTCGAGGATGTGACCGAGGTGCGCAACCTTCAGCAGCGGATCCAGCAGTCAGAACGGCTTGCGCTCATGGGAGAGCTGGCGATCGGTATCGCGCACGAAGTCCGCAATCCTCTCGGTGCCATCAAGACCTGCGGCCAATATCTTGGCGCCAAACTGTTCAAAGAGGATCCGCTGAACAAGTATACCCATCTTATCATCCGCGAATCAGACCGTCTCGATCAGCTTGTTTCGCGGCTTCTTAATTTTGCGCGGCCGGGCGAGCGCGATCTGCAGCATGTAGCGCTGAATGCGCTGCTTGAAGACGCGGTCGCCCTTGCCATGCTCAAAGGCAGCACCCGCAATGTAACGGTCGAACGGAACTATGATCCCGCCATTCCCCTCATTCTGGCTGATGCCAAGCGGTTGTCGCAGGCATTTCTTAATATCCTTCTTAATGGAATAGACGCAATGGCGGAGCAGGCCGGGACGCTGACCGTAGCCAGTTCCTATGACCGCGAACATCAGATGGTTAAAATTCAATTTTCTGATACCGGAGAGGGGATCGCGCCGTCGCATCTCCCGAAGATTTTCTATCCGTTCTATACTACCCGGCAGCGGGGAACTGGCCTGGGACTTGCTATTGTTCAACAGATCATTGCCGAGCACAGCGGAACCATCAGTGTGGAGAGTAAAGAGGAAGAAGGTTCCACGTTTACCATCATTTTACCCTTGAGCCAGGAAAATCAATAAGGACGGGAAAGGCTATGGGCGCACGGATTCTCGTATGTGATGATGATGCCGGAATGCGGGAGACGCTCGAAGCAGTGCTGACCGATGACGGGTACGAGGTGTGCGCCGCGGCAGACGGCGCAGAGGCGCTTGCCCAGCTCCGCAAACACCCGTTTCAGGTCATGCTGCTCGATCTGCGGATGCCTGATGCCAGCGGCATTGAACTCCTGCCGCGCATCAAGCTGCTGGCTCCGGATGTTGCGGTGATCATCATGACCGCCTATGGAACGATCAAGAACGCGGTGGAGGCGGTGCGTCAGGGAGCGTTTGATTTCGTCACAAAACCGTTCGAACTGGAGGATGTACGCGGCACGATTAAAAAAGCGGTTCAGATGCAGGAGCTCACCGAAGAGAACAAGGAACTGCGGCGAATGCTGCGTGAGAACGTGATTCTCAAGGATATTATCGGCAACAGCCCGCAGATGCAGGCCGTGTTTGAGATTATCCGCAAGGTGGTCAATTATGACGTCACGATACTGATCTACGGCCAGAGCGGGACGGGCAAGGAGCTGGTTGCTGAGGCTATTCATTACAACAGCGCGCGCCGCAACAAGCCGTTCATCAAGCTGAACTGCGCGGTGCTGCCCGAAACACTGCTCGAAAGCGAGCTTTTCGGTTACGAAAAGGGCGCATTTACAGGCGCAACAACCTCCAAGCCGGGCCGGTTTGAACTTGCCCAAGGCGGGACCCTGTTTTTGGACGAAATCGGCGACACAAGCCTCGCCATGCAGTCGAAACTTCTGCGCGTTCTCGAGGAGAAGGACTTCGAACGGGTCGGCGGCAGAGAGACGCTGAAAGCGGATGTGCGCGTGCTGGCCGCAACGAACAAGGATCTGAAGAAAGAGGTGGAAGAAAAGCGGTTCCGTGAAGATCTCTATCATCGGCTCAATGTCGTTTCCGTTTTTCTGCCGTCGCTTCGCGAACGGACGGATGACATTCCTCTGCTGGTGAATCATTTTCTTAAAGAGCTGAACCTGCTGTTCCAGAAAAATTTTGTCACTGTTTCGCCGGACGCAATGCAATGCCTGCTGAATTATACGTGGCCCGGCAACATCCGCGAGCTTAAAAACATGCTGCAGAAGGCGGTGCTCCTGGCGGAAGGAAGCACGCTCACCCTTGAGCATCTGCCTGAGGAGATACGGAAAGGCCTGACGGCAGTACCGGAGCACGCGGAAGCCAAGGCGAGGGCGACTCTTGACGAAATGGAGCGCGACCATATCGTCCGCGTTTTGCATGAGGCCGGCTGGAACCAGAGTAAGGCGGCGGAGATCCTTCAGATCCACCGCAACACATTGAGAGAAAAAATCCGGAAATTCAATCTGAAAGAGGGGGAGAATTAACCGTTGGTGCACAAAAGGCGTGCAGTGTTTCATAAAATTCTGTTTTGTTTGCTGCCGCTTTAAACAGAAGACGTTGGTTTAAAAATTGCATACACATACATTCATTTATATTTGATGATTATAAATTTATATTTTCAAATCCATAACATCACTAACAATAATGGAGGGATGCCAGCATGAAACCTGCTATTATAGGGATGATGGCATTGACGCTTATTACCGGTATTTATGTCATCGGCAATGCCGAAGAGCTTGTGCAGACATTATATGGCGAGGGGAATATCAACACAGGTCAGATAGTCAATGGTAATTCCCGCTATGAGACGGACCCGGGCTCAATGCAGCACCGGTGGCTCCAGTCGAACGCCATGGTCCTGGGCGACAGCATGACAAGCGGCAGCCGGATGACCATGAAGATCGAGATGGTAAGCGTGTTACGGTTTTCCTCCTTGGTTCAAAATGATAATCAGATTGGTATGATTGATGCCCGTCTTCCAAGCGGAGGGATTTATATCACCCAGGCTTCGGGAACGCATATTTTCGGAGATCCCGAAACGAAACCGTTCTCCGTAACATTAGGGCTCTTTCCGTATAAATATAATCCGGATGTGAAAAACCTCGGAGAGTATCTGTTCAGAACCATGGCGTATCCAAGCTACATCAATGCAAATTTTGACCAGCCGTTTGTGCGGATACTCGGGTTGAAATTTTCGAGCCTGCTCCTGGGAGGCAACCTGAGGCAGGACCTTATCCTGTCGAACGAGTGGGAGCAATACCCTACAAAGGATTTCAGCCTTGCCTATGTCGCCGGTATGAATATCGGGAACATTGTCGATATCGGTATTGGCGGTCAGGCATTCCATCTGTTTTCGGTCAGGGGAAATTATACCACTCCTGATTCTGTAAGAACGCAAAACCAGTGGACTGATGGGCAATGGTATTATGCGACTGCGTCGGATTCGATGGTAGATAAAAAAACTCCTTTTTCGTTCAAAGGCATAAAGCTCATGGGGCGTATCAATATCCATCCGCTGGCTTCAGTGCCGGAAATCAAAGCGCCTGTTATCGGCACGCTCTTCGGCAAAGAGGACCTTACCCTGTATGCTGAAGCCAATGTGCTCGGCCTGAAAAATATTCCTACCCATAATCCAGGGGGACAATGGGACTTTTATAACAAGTTGAGCGAACGCATTCCAATAACCTTCGGCGTCAATGCGCCGACCAACCCTGTTTTTGCCTATGGTATCATTCCTATCGCAGCCTTTTTATTCGCCAAAGACAACTACATGTTCAGCACGCAAGAGCAACAATGGGGTCCCTATTATAATGTAAATATGGGCGCAATGGATACCGGATGGCATGCTGTGAAGGTAGAAGACTTTAAAAAACGGCTCGTCTGGAGCGCCGGATCAGTGGTGACTACCGCCGCCGCGCTTTTTCTGCAGGATAAGCTTGGCCTCAATGTCCGGCCGGATGTGCTCTCATTTGAATTCGAGTACTGGTCGAACAGATATCCCAACAGCTGGTATAATATTTATAATTTTTTTATAGCGGCACCGGAATATATTGAATTCAATCCCACCTATGACCACAACCGGTGGCGCTGGTCGGTTTTCACCACCAAGCGTTTTGGAAATTTTTTCGCAAAGCTCCAGCTCGCTCACGACCACATGGTGGCGTTCCAGACGCAGCTGAACAGGATAGGAACGGTGGACAACCTGGGTGCCGCCGGATTCTGGTGGTGGACGCTTAAAACCGGCTATTCATTTTAGAATAAGGAGGCGGACAGAATGAAATATAAAATGTTGAGCTTAACCGCGTTTCTGCTTGCTGCTGGGATGTATTCTACCGGGCTTGCCGAAGAATATTCGCATACGTTATTCGGGCAGGTCAATACCGCTGGAGGGCAGATCTACCGGGGATTAGTGGAAGAGAAAATTGAAGGCGGTAAAGTGGACACGTTGAACCATAAATGGCTCCAGTCATGCGCAATGGTGCTGGGTGACAGTGTCTCGAAAGGCGACCGGTTGAGCATGGTTGTCGATCTGGTCGGCGTGCTGCACTATTCTTTATATATCGACGAGCAGAACGCGCTGGGTACGGGTGACACCCACTTCCCGAACTGGGCTTTTTTCATCAATCGCGCTTTTGCCACCTATATTTTGGGGAATCCGGAAACAAAACCGTTCACGCTCACCTTTGGAGTGTTTCATTATAAATACAATCCGGATGTGAACAATCTCGGAGAGTATCTTTTCAGGAGCATGCCTTATCCGAATTTCATCTCGGCCCCTTTTGATGCGCCGTTTGCGCAGCTGCTCGGCCTCAAGTTTTCGAGCCTGCTGTTAGGGGGAAATTTAAGGCAGGATATTATTCTGTCCAGCGAATGTGCTATCTTCCCTTTGGGCGATTTCAGCCTGGCCTATGTTGCCGGGTTGAAAATCGGTCCGCTTCTTGATATCGGCGTTGGCGGCCAGGCATGCCGTGTTTTACCGGTTTTCAATCGCGATTATCTTAATGACTTGTCAACTGACGGCAGGTATTACTATGCGTCGCCGGAGGATGCGGCCGCGGATAAAAAGACTTATTATACGTTCAAGGGCATAAAGCTCATGGGGCGGATCAATGTCCATCCGCTGGCTTCAGCGCCGGAAATCAAAGTGCCGGTCATCGGCACGCTCTTCGGCAAACAGGACCTTACCCTGTATGCTGAAGCCAATGTGCTCGGCCTGAAAAACTATCCGATCTATACTACCGGGGTACAAGAGGAGTATTATAACAAGTTAAGCGAACGCATTCCAATAACCTTCGGCATCAACGCGCCGACCAACCCTGTTTTTGCCTATGGTATTATCCCGACAGCAACCTTTTTGCTCGCAAAAGATAAATCAATGCTGAAGGACATGAACAACCGCTTGTTCTGGAGCGGCGGATCAGTTGCCGCTACCGCGGCGACGCTGCTCGTGCAGGATATGCTTGGCCTCAATGTCCGGCCGGATGTACTCTCATTTGAATTCGAGTACTGGTCGAACCGGTATCCCAACAGTAATACGAACGGGTATGGGTGGCTGATCCCGATCCCGGATTGGAATTTCACCGACCCCATGAGTGACCACAACAGGTGGCGCTGGTCGGTTTTTTCAACGAAACAGATAGGAGATTTTTTCGTCAAATTCCAGGTCGCACAGGACCATATGATCGCCTATGTGCCGATGAACCACCGGTTTAATCCCAAGGACAACCTTGGTGCGGCCGGAAACTGGTGGTGGACGCTTAAAACCGGCTATTCATTTTAATTAAGGAGGGTTGCCAGAATGGACTATAAAAAAGCAGGATGGACGGGTTTGCTCCTTATCGCAGGCATATATGGCTTCGGCAGTGCCGGAGAATTTAAGCTTACCACCTACGGTGAAGGCACTTTGAGCGAAGGGCAGATTTTCCGGGGAGTCGCCCGCCAGGACTGGGAGACCTATTTATATCACCGCTGGCTACAGACAAGCGAGATATTCCTTGGCGAAAGAGCGACCAAAGGGGACCGGATAAGCCTTGATCTCTCATTGCGCGGTACGATGCAATATTCATACTATATCGATCCCTCGAAAGATGTGGGCGCATGGACGACCAGGTTCCCGTGCTGGGGATTTACAATAAACAGCGCGTCCGGGACGTACATTATCGGAGATCCCGAGACAAAACCATTCTCTATCACGCTTGGGTTGTTCCCGTATAAATACAATCCGGACGTGAAAAACCTCGGAGAAGATCTCTTCAGGAGCCTGGCCTATCCGAATTTTCTCCATACCACCTTTGATGAACCGTATCAGAGGATTCTCGGCCTCAAGCTTTCAAGCCTTCTTCTCGATGGTACGCTCAGGCAGGACCTCATCATATCGAACGAATGGGAAATCAACCCGACCAAGGATTTCAGCCTGGCCTATGTTGCCGGTTTGAATATCGGTAAAATTCTTGATATCGGCATCGGCGGCCAGGCATTCCATTTATTTTCGGTCGATGAGCGATATACCCAGGATAATTGGTCGGACCTGCCCGGTACATGGTATATTGCAAATGAGGCGGATGCGCATGACAGCATTTATATCGACAGTATTTCCAACCCCGGGTTCCCGATTTCTTCATACATTCCGAAACGCTCTTATTACACTTTTAAGGGCATTAAGCTCATGGGCCGCATCAATTTCTATCCTTTGGCGAATGCTCCGGAAATCGAGCTTCCTGTCATCGGGCAGCTTTTCGGCAAGCAGGACCTGAAAATATACGGTGAAGTGAATGTGCTGGGGTTGAAGAATTACATCGGATATAAATCCGACGTTTCCAAATTTCCTTTAGATGGAACCCTGCAGCAATACGATATAGCGGGAGAATATTACAACAAATTGAGCGAACGGATCCCTGTCACCTTCGGTATCAATGCGCCGACCAATCCTTTTATTGCCTATGGTATTATTCCGATCGCAGTTTTTATGTTCGGTAAAGACGAGTACATGTTCAAAAAGCAGGAGCAACAATGGGGCCCCTATAATTATATGGGCGCAATTGATACCGGATGGCATGCAGTGAGGGTAAATGACTTTTCAAAACGGCTATTTTGGAGCGCCGGATCAGTGGTGACTACCGCCGCCGCGCTTTTTGTGCAGGATAAGCTCGGCTTTAATGTCCGGCCGGATGTGCTCTCATTTGAATTCGAGTACTGGTCGAACCGATATCCCAACAGTTTTGAGAATGTGTTCTCCGCGTACACCCCGATTCCGGAAGTGAATCCCACTGCTACGACGCAGCACAACCGGTGGCACTGGTCGGTCTATGCGTCGAAGCAGATGGAAAAATGGTTTGTCAATTTCCAGATTGCGCACGACCATTTGATTCCCTTTTCGCCGGAGCTTCATAAAGTGGAAACATCGGATGCCCTCGGCGCAGCAGGACTCTGGTGGTGGAACATTAAAACCGGATTCAGATTCTGACCACCGTGCAGGCTTTTTAAGAACCGGACAGTCAGCAGTACCGATATAGCCTCCTCTGACGATTCTGTCAGAGGAGGCTATTTTTTTCCGGAACAGGTTGAGGAGGGTAATGGTCAGAACATATTTTGATTTCCATGATTTTATTTTCCTTCCGTTCTGAACGTTGTCGTACGGGGAGGGGAGCCGTATGGCTGTAGAAAGTATCGCCGGAAAAGCACTGATCATGGTTTCTGCAATATCCGTGCTATTCCCTCTCAGCGCTTCGGCAAAAGTGATCGGCGTCAGCCTGCTCACCAGGGAGCACCAGTTTTACCGGGAACTGGAATCAGGGCTGCAGAACGAAGCAAAGAGCAAGAGTTTCGATCTGATCGTGATGAGCGCGGAGTTCGATGTTGCCAGACAGGAAGCGCAGATTCAGGAGCTTATTGCGAAAAAGGTCGACGCCATCATAATGGCGCCATGCAATTCCGGCACCATAGGCTCCCTGATCGAAAACGCGAATAAAGCAGGTATCCCTGTTTTCACCGTAGATATCGCCAATGCATCAAGCCGGGGAAGGGTCGTATCGCACATCGCGTCGGACAATATCGACGGCGGCCGGAAAGCGGCGGAACTCCTTGCCAGGGCGCTTGACGGCAAGGGGAAAGTGATCATTATCAATCATCCGGGGATCACCTCCGCACTTGACCGGGCCGTTGGATTCAGGGAAGTAATGGCAAAATATCCTTTAATCCAGATAATAGCCGATGTTCCTGCATGGGGCCAGCGTGACCGGGCTATGGCGGTCATGGAAGATATGCTGCTCAAGGTCAATGACATTGCCGGCGTATTTGCAATCAATGACGACTGCGCGCTTGGAGTGCTTGCCGCAACAGAGGCAGCGGGAAAAAAGGTTATGATTGTTGGCTACGATGCGACGCCCGAAGGGAAGAAAGCCATAGCTGAAGGGAAGATATACGGCGATGCGATCCAGTTCCCGGTAAAAATCGGGATCCTTGCGGTTAAAACCATAGGGGATTACTTTACTGGCAAGAAAGTTCCC
>CAISVC010000498.1 GCA_903888815.1 uncultured Fibrobacterota bacterium | reverse complement strand
GGCTTTACAGAGACGTAGGCCGTCGATGATGCTGGCGTGGTTCAGCTCGTCGCTGAAGATCGCGTCCTCAGCCGAAAGCAGGGTTTCAAAAAGCCCGGTATTGGCGTCAAAGCAGGAGGTATACAGGATGGTGTCTTCGGTGTTGAGGAACGCGGAGATTTTCTGCTCGAGTTGCTTATGGATCTCCTGGGTACCGCAGATGAAACGGACCGACGAGGGGCCGTAGCCCCATTTTTTATAGCTCGCTTCTGCCGCAGCGATTACGTCGGGATGATTGGCAAGGCCGAGGTAGTTGTTGGCGCACATATTGAGCGTTTTTTTTCCGCCTTTGATCGTGATGCGCGATTGCTGCGGCCCGGCAATGACGCGTTCGCGTTTATAAAGGCCGTTCGCTTCGATTTCCTTCAGTTGGTTCTGTAAATGTGTTTTAAATGTGGTGAACATGCTGCACTCCTTTTTCCTGCAAGTCACTTTTGAAATGCCACGAATTTTTAAGAATGACAAGTACGAAGCCTGTATTGAAAGAGATTCTAGACATTTTCCCAGTTGAGAATGACTTTCCCTGATTTCCCGGAGCACATGACCTCGAATCCCTGCCGGAAATCGTTGTAGTCAAACCGGTGGGTGATGACGGGGGTGATGTCGAGGCCGCTTTCGATCATCATGGTCATTTTGTACCAGGTTTCAAACATTTCGCGTCCGTAAATGCCTTTGATGGTCAGCATGTTGAACACCACATAATCCCAGTCAATGGAAGATGGCCCCGATTGAATGCCGAGCAGGGCAATTTTACCGCCGTGGCACATGGTGCGGAGCATGTCTCTGAAAGCGGCCGTGTTTCCGGACATTTCCATGCCGATGTCGAAACCCTCTTTCATGCCGAGCTTCCGCATCGCTTCGTCGAGAGTATCTTTTCGTACGTCGAGCGCCAGCGTAGCGCCCATTTTTTTCGCCAGCTTCAAACGGTAAGGGTTGACGTCGGTAATCACCACATAGCGCGCGCCGCAATGTTTTGCGATGCCGACTGCCATGCAACCGATCGGCCCGGCGCCGGTAATGAGCACGTCTTCGCCCAGGACATTGAAGGAAAGCGCCGTATGCGTCGCGTTGCCGAGCGGATCAAAACAGGAAATGACATCGAGCGGGATCCTGGGATTACAGTACCATACGTTATTCATGGGAATCGAAAGATATTCAGCAAACGCGCCGTTGCGATTGACGCCGACCCCTCTCGTTTTATTACACAGGTGGCGGCGGCCGGCCATGCAGTTGCGGCAGTGGCCGCAGGTGATATGTCCTTCTCCGCTGACCATGTCGCCTTTTTTGAAATCATGGACATTACCGCCGATTTTTTCCACCACGCCCACGAATTCATGACCGATCACCATTGGCGTCTTGATCGTCCGCTTGGCCCAATTGTTCCATTCCCAGATATGCACATCGGTCCCGCAGATCGATGTTTTGAGTATTTTGATGAGCACATCGTTGATACCGGTCTCAGGAACCGGAACAGATTGCAGTTCGAGCCCGACTTCCGGGCGTGCCTTGACAAGTGCCTTCATTTTATTCATACAGTGAACCGCGCTCTAAAGCTCTGCCCCTTCTTTTTGCCAATAATCGCATGAAAATTAATTTTTGCGTATCGAGCATATATAGATATGTACTATCAGCAACCCGTGAACGGCTCCTTATTTTTTATGGGCCCGGTACTGGCTGTAGACCGCGCAGACGCAGATGGTCAGGAATTTGGTCATCTCCGTATCGCTCCACGCTGGCGCGCGCGTTCTTACGGGTCACCACCACGCGTGTTTCCGGGAGCTCCTTTCCGGAAATGAGCGCGGCGATGTCCGTGCCCAGCGCGCCGGCGATTCTCAGCAGGTCCGAGACCCCTGGCTCCACCGACCGCTCCTCGATGTTTTCAATATCCGCCTGAGATATACTGACACTACGGGCCAAATCTTC
>CAISVC010000497.1 GCA_903888815.1 uncultured Fibrobacterota bacterium | reverse complement strand
GGCCATCGAACTCCACTCGAATCTATTTTACAGCTCCCTCACCAGAGATGTCGATTATCATATCCGCCAGCGGACTTTCAGTACGTATGTCGATGAGGCCTACGGAAGCGCTATCATTGGTGACATGCAAAATCCCCTGATGCGGATAACCGTCGGTTACTTTCTTTACAATTATAATCCCGACGTGAGGAACCTGGGCGAATACCTGTTCCGCGCCGGAGCATTTCCGGGATACATACTGAACTTTTTCGATTGGGCCAAGTGCCGTGTCCTGGGCATACGGATAAACAAAAACATAGGCCCTTTCCGTCAGGACTTGATGTTAACAAATGAGACCGACTTTCCCATGCCGCCCGACAAGGATTACTCTCTTTCCTATGTCGCCGGAATCAATCTGGGCAGCATGCTCGATCTCGGCGCCGGCGTGCAATTCCAGAACCTGATTTCGGTGAACGAAGATTTGACCACCCCGAAGGATGTGGGAAACCAGTATTTCCCCGATGGCTCGCACATTCACGCTGACGATGAGAGCGATTCAATATATAATGGCGAAAACATAGCCGCATCACGGAAGTACTACTCATGGAGAAATACCAAGCTGATGGCCCGTTTCAGTTTTGATCCCAAGGGTCTCTTTGCTTCGGACATTTTCGGCAAAGAAGATCTCAAAGTGTATTCCGAGGCGGCACTCCTCGGCCTTCACGATTATACGTTTTACCAGAACGATTTTACCTGGCATACCATTCCATGGAAGGATCGGATACCGGTGGTCCTGGGCTTCAACGTGCCGACGTTTAAATTGCTCGATGTTCTGGCGTTTGAATGGGAGCACTATGGCTGCCCTTATAAATTGGATGTCTGGCCCATGGTGATGTGCGGCCGTCCTTCGGGAAGGGATGATCTTGCAAACAGGGGCGGCGGTTATGATCCATCGCAGTTCCACGGGGATGACATCAAATGGTCGCTCCATGCAAGGCGCACCGTTTTCAAGCTCTTTACGATCATCGGACAGATTGCACGGGACCATTATTTTATGAACGATTATTCAAATGGTATTATTCGCGAGGCAATCTCAAAGCCGGATGACTGGCATTGGGATATAAAATTGCTCTATTCTTTTTAATCTTTCATCAAAGGAGGAGTTATGCAGTACCAGCAACTTTCGATCGCGGCACGTTTTTGTGTCGGATTAGCGGCAGCGGTTTTGTTTACGGGAATGGCCTTTGCGCAGACTACAATGCACTGGACCGATGCACAGATTGTCAACTTTGTCCAGGGCGGATGGCTGGCCAAGTGCGCGGGCGGCGCCCTGGGCGGGCCTGCCGAGGGATCAGGCATGGATACAACCCGTGGCTTGCCCGCCCTTACGGCGGGCGACATTACCAATTGTAGTAATGACGATGTTTACGTGCAGGTACCGTTCATTGCGACCTGCGTCACGAGGATGAACGGCGCCAATTGCCTTTTAACCGCAACCATGACGGACTATGCCAACGCGTTCAGAAACACCAGTTTTCAAATATGGTGCGGGAACAACGCGGCGCGCAATGCTCTCAATGCCGGTATCGCTGCGCCCTATTGCGGGGGATGGCCGCAGGGTGGCGTCAATAGAACCGGGAACGGCTGCGGCAATTCCCCGGCATGCGAAGACATCGACTGGCAGATCGAATGTCAGTGGATCGGCCTTGGTACGCCGGGATTGCCGGCAATGTGCGAGAGGCTGGATAGTACAGCCGGGCATGTTATCGCCTATGCCAATGGCATGGCAGCCGGAACATTTACGGATGTGGCGATGTCGATAGCCCCTCTCTACACCGATATTCACGCGCTTGTTAAAGCTGCCAGATTGAGCATTACACCACTATACGACGTTCGCAAGAATATCGACTCCATTGTAGCATATCACGACCGTAATCCCACCTCAACTTACATTCAAGCCCACGACTGGGCGTTCGGCCTCAACGGTCAATCGAAACACACCATAACCGACTATGGCGTCGGCTCCAAGGACAATATAACCATCGTTATCATTGCGCTGCTCTGGGGTGACAACAGCATTACGCAAACCGTTCTCTGGGCGGCGCGCATGGGTGAAGACACTGACTGCAACTGCGGAGACGCAGCCGGTATTCTGGGCGCCATGCTGGGATATTCAGCTCTGCCCCAGCAATGGAGGACTACTTTTGAGCAGGCGATCCAGGGAACGGGTTGCATTTTCGGCGGTACCGGTTTATCCGGATGGGGTTTCACCAGAGTTCTCGACTCCACCATCGCCATGGCCAAAAGAGCCATTCTATGTTCAGGAGGCACCTATGCTAACGGCACCTATACCTGGACTACGCAGCCGGTACCCGCGCCCCAGTGGTTTGAGAGAAGGGGCCAGAATCCGCAATTCATCGGTACGCCGGTCGTCTCTACAGCCTCTGCGGAGCGTTCTGACCAGTTGACGCTTAAAATCGAGGCGAATAAGAGTAAAGATCTACGCATCCAGTTTACGGTTCCTTCTGATGCGGCGGGCCGGATGTTGTCCATCGATCTTCTTGATCTGCGCGGCAGAGTGATGGGTACCCTGGTAAAGGGAGCTTTCAGCGCCGGATCCCATATCGTCAATGTTCCTGCAAGCCAGGTCGGAGCGCATTCGAACACCTTGACCGTCGGTTCATATCTGGCCAGGATCAGAACCGAAAATGCCAGGAACACGGTACAGGTGCTGTTAGTGATGTGATGGTACTTAAACGCCGGCTTGACCCGGACTTCACCGATACGGGAGGATTTACATGACACGATTTTTTCCTGTTATGCTTGCCGCTGCGCTTGTCCTTTGCGCGCTATCATGCGCCAAAAAAGAGAAGGCCGCGCAGAAAACGCAGGGGCCCACCGTCGCCTTTGTCATGAAAACGCTCACCAATCCGTTTTTCATAACCATGTCCGATGGCGTGAAGAGGGCCGGAAAGGAGCTGGGCTGCAAGGTCATCCTTCAAGCATCGGAAGAAGAGACGTCCATTGAGCAGATGGTCAATATCGTGGAGGCGATGATCGCGCAGAAGGTCGATGCCATCTGCGTGACCCCGAGCGGTTCGTCAGAAATCGTTCCGACCTTTGTCAAGGCTCAGAACGCTGGAATTCCCATTGTCGATGTCGACGTTGAGATCAATGCCGAAGCCGCAAAATCCGCAGGTTTGACAAACTATTACTACGTTGGGGCCGACAATCTGGAAGGCGGGTACATGGCCGGCAAGTACCTTGCCGGAAAACTTGGCGGCAAAGGGAACGTGGCTGTTTTAGAGGGCATCCCGGGCGTCGATAATGCCGAAAAACGCAAAGCCGGCGCGCTGAAAGCGTTCGGCGAGTTTCCCGGCATAAAGGTGGTGGCGTCGCAGACCGCGCACTGGAAGACGGAGGAGGCGCTCAATGTGTTTACCAATATTCTGCAGGCAAACAGGGAACTGAGCGGTGTTTTCTGCGCCAATGATATGATGGCGTTCGGCGCGATCAAGGCCCTGGAAGCAGCGGGCAAAAAGGGAAAAGTCCTGGTTGCATCGTATGATGCCCTCAACGAAGCAAAAAATTGCATCCGCGAAGGTTCGATGCTGTGTTCGGTCGATCAGCGGCCCGACCTCATGGGGTACTATGCGGTCAAGTTCGCGCTCGATCTTATTAATAAAAAACGGGTCCCGGCGCGATACATGGTGCCGCTTACCAATGTGACAAAAGAGAGTCTGGCGGATACGATAAAAGCAAGTGCGCAGGCGAATGCCGGACACTAGTCCGCGGTTGTTGCCGGCGATGATGGCTATCTATCTGGATTATCGATGGTTCTTTTGCGCTGACAGGTCTATGAAAACACGGAGTTGTGTCTTTTTCAAACCCCCTAAACCAGGAACAGTGAACCCGGAATTCCCGCTCAGCCGCAGTAACCTATGGAAAATGATCCTATCCTGGAAGTGCGGAATATTTCAAAGCGCTTCGGCGGCGTTCAAGCGCTTTCCACGGTGAACTTTTCCCTTGCGCGCGGCGAGG
>CAISVC010000496.1 GCA_903888815.1 uncultured Fibrobacterota bacterium | reverse complement strand
GATATAGCCGGCGAGCGCGCTGCCGATGGTACCGATCAGAAAACCTATCGCGGCCCACATGCCGAGTTTGGGCACCGCAAAGATAATGACAAAAACAACGACGGCGACGATCGCGACGGTCTTATATTCACGGTTGAGAAACGCAACCGCTCCTTCTTTTACCGCGTCGGATATCTGGCGCATGCGATCGCTGCCTGAGTTCTGTTTCATGATCCATGCCGCGGTCGCGAGCGCATAAATGACGCCGACCAGTCCTGCTGCAAGACTGAACATCGTGATGGTGGTCATGCTCCTGCTCCCTCTGGTTTAATAGTGGTTTGGTTTTTGAAAAGCTCTTTCATTTTTCGAAGCAATCTGCAGAACGTATAGCAATAAAGGAAGTTTAAAAATATATTCCGGCTGGAGCCTTGAAAAATTGGCTCAATGCGTTTGACGTTTGAAACAAGAATGACTATTTTAATACAAGGGGTGTTTTAACGGAAAAGCGTGAATCCGATCGGGGAAATGTACGTGTGTCCACTGTAATGATCGCTGAGTATCTTAATGAAAGCGAATCTTCCGAGCTCAGCGAGAAGCTCAAGGCCGAAGGCATTGGTCCATCTGTGAAACGGCACGGCCTTCCCCGTTTTTTCGGTCTCGATGTCAATTACAAGGTTTTCGTCGATCGTGCTGATTTTAGCAAGGCAGAAGAAATCGCCGGACAGTTCCAGGAAGATTGCAGGAAAAAACGGGATGAAGCGACGTTGTTGCTGACCAAGCAATGCCCCAGGTGCCAATCCATTCAGCTTGCAAAGATTGAAAAGATGTCGTTGCTGGAGAAGATGCGGTTTTTCAGGGTTACCGTATGGAGATGTAAAGAGTGTGGCAGTGAATGGTATACTTGATATAAGTACCGATTTATTTCCACTTTTTTGCAATTTTTGCATTATATTGATACCAACGGGAATTTGGCCGATTATAATCATTACCGGGAGGAAAACACTATGCTTCAGCTGCGGTGTTCGAAGCTTGTCCTCGTTTTCGGCGCCCTCATAATTATTTTCTTTGCAATCCAGAGTCATGCCCTCACTCCCCCATCGTCAGTTTATTCAAACGGTATTTTTGTCCCGCAGTTTATAAATACTTCTGATGACCTTACGCACCGTATATCGGAAAATGGCATCTTTACCTGTTCGTTTGAGGTGGTGAATGCCAATGGCAGAACACGGCAGCTGCGCAATTTCCGCTGCTACGAGAAGGGTGTCCTTAAATGTGCGCTTTCAGAACCTCCCGGTTCCGACATCCTGCTCTCGGACGCCTGCTTTATACTATTCTGCGACCCTGCAGGAATTTCAGAATCGGAAATGAACCTGTATTGTTACGCTGCCGGAACAGGCAAAAGGATATTCTCCAGGCACCTTATAAACAGCGAGCTTTACGGATTCTCGCCAAAAGGCACGTCGTTCGGCATCGGAAGCAGCTCCGAGCTTGATGTCATCGATCTGAGCACGGGGAATACGGTTACTTATACCTTCACTAAAGGCTGGCAATTCGCCATTTCCGACGACGAATCTTTTGTTGTCGTCGCCTGCGAAAACGAACTCGTGCTTTTTTCACGCGCGAACGGCGGACGGGCAGGGTCGATCCCCACCGGCATGGCCTATACCAGGAAGATGTCGATCTCTCCTGACGGTAAAAGCGTCGCCGTAGTTGACAAAAAAAACCTGCGCGTCTATTCGCTCCCCGGTCTCACGCCCCTTTTCAACGACGCACTGACGGGCAATTATTCATTCAACGACGTGCGGATCGACGGAACATCGCTCTGGGCCGGCGTTCAGTACCGTGACGAGTCCATCGCCAAGGGGTTCCTGAAGACCTACAACATCACCGACCGTAATTCACTCTTTGTGCTGAAAGCGTCGATGCCGATCGACCGCCAGAAATGCGGCCTGCCCAAGACCGTTACCGCCGGACCGTATCCGCAGATTCCCTGGCCTTTCGCACCTCAGAACCAGCCGCATATGATCTGGAACAATTACGAATGCTTGAACACCGACGTGAACGGCGATACCGCGGCGGCCTATCTTCACCAGGGCGTGGACATGCACTGTCCCGCCTATACCAATGAATATGCGATCATGGACGGCATCGTGAAATGCAGATTGACCTTTGCCAGCAACCCCACCATTTACTGGCGCATCGCCACCGCCGAGAAGCAGGACACCGGCTGGTCCACCGGCTGGCTGTACGCCCACCTGGTGCAGAGCACCATTCAGTTCAATGTAGGCGATACGGTGCACCAGGGCGATTACATCGCGCAGATTGTACCATGGGATGACGTCGGAGGCCATACGCATTTTGCGAGAATAAGGGACCACGGCCAGGTATGGACCTACAACGCTCCAAGCGACGAGTGGGGTATTGTCTACAACCCGGAGCTGTCGCTTACTCCCATGGGCGATACCAAAGCCCCGATAATTCTGCAGGCAAGGCCCGGCATATCGAAATTCGCCTATTGCAGAAACGAAACATTCACTTATCTGGCGCCGAACAACCTGACCGGCGATATCGATATTATTGTCAACTGTTTTGATACCATCGGCACCTCGGATTTCCGGCAGCCCGCCTTTGCGATCTATTACTGGATAAAGCGGCGGGACAATAACCAGATGGTAAAGGACACGATGCGCGGCGAATGGCGGAACCATTCATACCCGATGTATGAGACCACCGAATACCACCCGTGGGCAGAACTGCAGTACAAAGTCGACCGCGCCAATTTTTCTCCGGGCGGGTGGTTCAACAGGGTGCGGACATTTGCCCATATAATCACCAACCGCTGCGGGGATTCCGTCATGACGCTCGGAAACAGGGATTCTTCACTTCATACGAACCTGTTCGCGCGAACCTGGCACCGGCTTTTCGTAAAAGTCTGCGACGCATCGGGCAACTGCACGGTTGACAGCGAAGATGTTTATTTCGCCGGAGGCGTAGGCGTTTCCGGTGATCAGCCCCGGGCGCAGGAAATTCACACGCTGCATGTCGTTGCGGGCCGCTCGTTTCCCGGCCTGAAGATCTCCTATACGCTGCCTGAAGCAGGCGAAATTTCGCTTAAACTGTACGATTTTACGGGCATTGAAGTTGCAACGCTTGCGCAGGGCACTTTTCAGTCGGGTAACCATTCAATGTACTGGGACGGATCAGGAAAAAAAGGCTGCGCGCTCGGCTATGGGACATATCTCTTCGTCCTTAAATCGAAAAATCTGACCTCGGTTCAGAAAATCGCCTATTGCAAATAGGAAGCTTATGCGATTGTTTATAGCGTTTTTTTTTCTGCTGCGTCGTGCTCCGGTATGTTCGGGGATCTCTGCCCGTTCGGATGATTTAATCCGGACTTATGTGTTTGCGTCGATCACCGCGAATGCCGGTCTTCATCGCTCAGCGGTTGCAAGACCCTTCCGTTGAAATCCATGGAAAATCGAAACGACGGCTAAATAGCGTACAATCGCTAATTGAATGAATTCTGGCATATAAGGTATCAATTTCCGGATAAAAAGAGAAATGCATTGAGGAGAAAGTACTTTAAAAATAAAGCGCAACTTACTCATTTTGTTCATACTATAAATATGGCGGTGTGCCGGATGCTTTGCATAAAGATAATTAAGGCTGTACTGGCCGAATTCGACCATTTGATCGAGAGCCG
>CAISVC010000495.1 GCA_903888815.1 uncultured Fibrobacterota bacterium | reverse complement strand
GCAGAACGAAATCGACCGGAATACGGCCGAGCGCGATAAGGCGAAGCAGTCAACCGCCGCTATTCAGGAAAAAAGCAGGCAGCTCCAGACCGCCGCGCTTGCAGAAAAGAAAAAGAATGACGACCTCGCTGCGGCAAAGCAGCAGGAGATCATGAACCTGTCGGCGAAAAGCGACAAGCTGCGTCAGGACAGTATCGCTCTTGTTAAGAAGCAGGAGGAACAGATAAAAAATCTCTCCCCTCCCCCCGCTGTGCTCGCCACCGTGCTTTACGATTTAAACAAGGAAATCGGTGCCCTCCAGATGCAAAGTGATTCTCTCAAAAGGCTCGCGCTTGCCGCCCAAGATCACAAGAATGACGATGCGCGGAAAATTTCGCAGCAGATAGCTGCTGTCGGCAAATCGATTGAAAACGCGCAGGGCGATATCGCGGGGCTTAACGGGCAAAAAGCGGACGCGCTTGCCCGCCTCAACGATGATAAGCACTATTACGACAGCCTGATCGCTATCGCCGAAAAGGAACTCTCTGCAATCACTTCACGGCGGGATAATGCCCGGCAGGACAGCAGCAACGCGGACAACAACATCCGCAAAGCCTCGCAGAAACTGTTGTCCGGCATCACTGACCGCGACATCGCCGTTGCTGCCCGGCAGAAGGATGTTACGGACGCTACTGCAGAATATAACAGCGTTCGCGACGACAGTATCAAAACCGCCGGTAAAATCGCAGCCGTTCTGCAGCCCTTTCAGCAGTCGATCAAGAGCATTGATGCCTTGATGTCGCTCAGGGAAAAAGAACTCACCGACATGAACCAGCGGCTGGAAAAAGCAGGCCAGGACAATACCGAGGGGGACAAGCACCAGAAAGACCTTCTTGCCGCGGCCCATAATGAAATCGTCAAGCGAAACGCCTCCCTGGAACAGAAAAAAAACGAACTCGCGCTTGCAATGACCGTAAAAAATCAGGCCCAGAAAGAAATGGATCCCTCGCAGCGCAGCTACCGTGAGGCGGTCGCCACGTCGACCATGGAAATTCAGATGCATAACAGCTCAATTGATAAGAAAAAAAAAGAAATAGCACGCCTGAAAAACGTACGTGACGCAATGGTTAATGCTTCAAAAGATGGCACTGATGAACGGCTTAACGAGGATAAGCGCCATTACGACAGCCTCGTCAACCTTGCGGAAATGGATCTCGCCGAAATGATCTCCCGGCGCGATCTGGCGCGGCAGGACAGCGCGGCGGCGGAAGACGTTGTCAAGCAGTTCTCGCAGAAAACAAATCCCCGCGTCGCGGAGCGTGAAAAAATGATCGCCGGCCTTCAGAAAGAGGTCGCGGACGCCACCGCCGAATGCAACCGGGCGCGTGACGACAGCATCAAAACCGCCGCAGGCAGCACTACGGCGAATACCCTGCAGCCTTATGAGCTCACCGTCAGGAGCATCAGCGCCATGATCGAGGTCAAGGGAAAAGATCTCGCCGACCTGCAGCAGCGGCGGGACAAGGCAAGCCAGGACAGCCTCGATGAAAGCAAACGTCAGGCCGGCCTTCTCGTTGCCGCGCATAATGAAATCGTCAAACGAAGCGCAGCCCTGGAACAGAAAAAAAATGAGCTCATTGTTGCGACAGCCTCAAAAAAAGAAGCGCAGAAAGACACCGCATCGGCGCTGCGCGACTTCCGCGATGCGCTTTCCACCGCAGTCATGGAACTTCAGGTGCAGAACGGATTAATTGACAAGAAGAAATACGACATGGGGCGGCTGCAGAAAGTCCGTGATGCAATCAACGCACAGATAAAAGACGCTGAAAAAGGCACCTCCCGCGCCGTAATCGCTCCGGCTGATATGGCACAGAAACGCTCCGAAGAAATCTACCTGCTCCTCGGCGACAACCGTGTGGACGATGCGTCAAAACTGTTCAAGCAGCACCAGCAGTTCCTCAAGACAAATCTCGATAAGGACAACTTCGAGGCACTCAAGATAACGATCGAGCAGATGGGCGGGTCAACGCAGTAAACTTTAACCCTGATTTATTGCTAAAATCTCTCCCCCTGAACCACCCCCCTTCTCCAGTCAAAGAGGGGGGCCTGTCAGATGAGAAATATTACGGACTTATTTCAGCTACTTCTTAATAATTACCCCGCTCTTCCCCTCTTTCATGATATAGCACCCGGGCGCCAGCACCTTGCCGGTCAGGCGGCCGGATGCATCCCGTATCCCGACTTTTCTGCCGAGCGGATCAAACAGGTATCTGCTCGTCAGAGGAGCAAATCTGATGTTTTTCAGGGTGCGCGTTCCTTTGGCGATATATACTACCGGAGTGCTGTTGGAATCAGGCCCGACCCGGAAATAATCGACGTATACAATCTGGCCGCCCGTAGTGCTGCCCCAGCAGAAGATACCGGCGCCGTAAATTGGAAAAGTAACTGACGCAGTCGCAAGGGAATCTATTCTGTATCCGTTGACATTCATGAAGTAATAATTTGAACCCGTCGTCCTGAAAACATCAATCGTATCTTTAAAAAACACCGAATCGGTGCCGGTCCAGATCGCTTTTCCCCTGATATACTGACTCGGCGACGCGGAAGCGGCCAGCATAAAAGCTTTGCCGACTCTGCTGCCGTCAATTCCAAAGAAAACCATGGGAAAGGTACCTGAAGACGTATCCGGCGGGCCGTACAGATACAATCCGTAAAACGGAATTGAGTCGCCGCTCCGCCAGGAAACCACAAGCCGGGCGGCAAGGGTATCAAGCGTCATCCGTACATCGCAGAAAGCGCCGGCAGCCGGCGGAACGGTCATTTTCAAAACGGTGTCTTCGGCTAAATACTGGCTCGGCCTCATGATCCAGTACTTTCCCATACTGCTGTTGTCAAAGCTGTCAATAAAGCGGGTTGGAAAACTTCCTGGCGTGAACTGGTTCGTGAACAGCACGTCATCAAAGGTTACCTGTGAATTTGGCGGTACCATCAGCCCGAAATCGCCCGATGCAATCGGATTTGTATTGTCGGTGACGCTGTCAAGGAACACGCCGTTGCAGAAAACAAAGAGCGTGTTCCCCTGCTTGCTCACCATGAGCGTATCCGACAGGTTCTGAAAGTGATATTCGACCCCTAAGATCTGGCCGCTGCCGGCGGTCGCATATTTGCGGATAGTGATATACCCCACGGCCGGATCTCCGGAATTGTACAACTGGACCGCATAACCCGAAGGAGTGCCGGACGTTGAAAGGCAGAGCCACATTCCTGCGGCGACAGCCGCTGAAGTGCGCTTGATAACGCACGATGCCGTAAAGGTGGGAGTTTTGGTCGCAAAAGTATGGTATACCAGCGCCGCATAACCCATATGCTGGTTTGTTACCTTATATACACCGCTGGAACAAGCCCTGTTGACCGAATCCGCCGGCATCTGGAGCCAGTTTGAATTGGTCTGCACGGGATTTGAAAAATCATCCGAAAACGGATACTGACCGAATGCAAGTGAAACCAGCAGTCCTGCTGCACAAACAACGTACCTGAAATTCCGGACGATCATACAACCTCCTCTTCTTGTTGGTGTCTTTCTAATTATATGACTTTGATTATTATAAATCAAATTTATCTCTGCAAAATTCTTTCCGCGCCCCTCTGTCCGAAAATTGCTGGAAAACTCCCTGACCCAGAATATATTATTAATAATAAGAACTATTTGTCGGTTTTGCCAATAATTCTTTTTTTTCGCTGACGGCCATAAACAGACGAAACGCCGGACAGGAGAACGATTATGAAAAACGGGCTTTTTATAGTAACGCTGCTGTTTACGGTTTCTCTTGTTTTTGCCCAGTCAAAAACCGCCTATGACCAGACCAGCGACAGTACAAAGGATAAGGGGCTGATTGACCCCTCCCGTCTTACGGTTTCCCACAGCATGAGCTTCGGCATGCTGAGCGGCGGAGGGTATTCAAGCCTCCAGTCGCAGAGTTTCTATTCGACCATGCTGCAGTACCGGTTTGCCGCACCGGTGACCCTCAATCTCAATTTCAGTCTGCCAATCCATTCGTCGTTTTCACCGTACCAGAACCTGACCGCCCAGAACATGCAGTCACTGAATTATTTCAAAAACATTCCGTTCGACGTTTCGCTGTCATGGAAACCGTCGGACCGGTTCCAGTTCAACTTCTCCATTGTTAACTATCCCTCGTATTACGGATACGGGATGTACGATTACGGCTTCATGCCGTGGAGCCGCCGGTAGCGGAAAAACCGTTCTCTTTTACTTCGTCGAAGCTACTATCGTCCTGCAGCTGATTTTCTTCCGTATCGCTTCCGCATGGGCATGATCACGCGCAATGCCGATCACCGTGGACCCGGATCCGGTCAGAAGCGCGGCGCTGCAGCCAGCCTCCAGAAGTTCTTTTTTAAGAGTGGAAAGACGCGGGAAACGTGGAAACACCGTCTGTTCGAAATCGTTGTGCATAAACCGAAAGGTGCTGTCCGGGTCACCGGCCTCAAGCGCTTCACGCAGCTTCACGGTCAGCCTTTGCATCTGTCCAATAACGGTGTAATCGATTCCCGAGTAGGCCTCCCGCGTCGAGACGCCGAAGTCCGGGCATGCAAGCACGAAAATAAAGGAACAGCCGGTTGCGACCGGTTCAAGCCGCAGGCCGGCTTCCGAGTCAAAGACGGTGCCGCCGTAAAAATAATACGGAACATCCATGCCGACGCTCCGCCCCAGATCGATGAGCTGAGGTGTTGTAAGCCGGAGTTCCCACAGTTCATTAAGAAGGGCCAAGGTAGCGGCGGCGTTGGCGCTGCCTCCGGCAAGCCCGGCCATGACCGGGATCCGTTTCCCGAGCGTGATGCGCACGTGGCGGTCCAACCCGAGGCTCTTTTGTACCACCTTTGCCGCTTTCAGGCACACGTTTCTGTCGTCGCAGGGAACCGCAGGATCATCGCACTCCAGCAGGTCGGCATGCGATTCTTCAACACGTACCGTATCGCACAAATCAATCTGGTGCTTGACCGTGCCAAGTTCATGGTACCCCTTATAGGGTCCATCTTCTATTGTACAGACGATATCAAGCGCCAGCGTTACGCGGGTATATGAATTAATAGATAAAATCATTATTAATCGTTGCTAAGAGCTTCTGATCCATAAAGTTTCTCGGTTGAGTAAAATAATTGCTGACGTTACTTAGAATTTTATATGTATTTTTTCTCTCATTGCCTCCTTCTCTTCCTTGTTATTATTTTGCTGTCATGGAATCCACTGAAAAACGCAAATCTCCCCGTATAACCGTTGATCTCGTGAGCGTTGAAATCAATGTGCTTCCCCGCGCCGGCTCAGAATCCGAAGTGGAAGAAATCTGCGCGGCTGAAAATATCAGCGAATCGGGCATGATGTTCGAAGCAGCCATGCCGTTCAATCCCGGCGACCTTCTGCGTCTGACTTTTGCATTGCCGGAATCCCCCATCGTGATTCGAACCGATGCCATCGTCGTCCATGCAATGAAAAGGAAAAAATTCGATATCGGCGTTCAGTTCAAGGATCTCGCCATTGCAGAACAGAAACTGCTGCAGCATTTCATCGCTAAAGCAGCTGCCGCAGCAGCGCCGTCTCTCCATTCCTGTTGACTGACTGCTCACAGCATGCTATTTTTGAGGAGCGGAAATAGGGCGCATGGCTCAGCTGGTAAGAGCGCCGCGTTCACATCGCGGAGACCGCTGGTTCGAGTCCAGCTGCGCCCATTTTTTTACGTTTTCTTATGGTACCATCAAAGGTAAGGCACGGGTATTTAAAAGGGATCGCCATGAAAATAAACATTACTCTCCCGG
>CAISVC010000494.1 GCA_903888815.1 uncultured Fibrobacterota bacterium | reverse complement strand
TTGCACCCGGAACGAACATGAACGTCGATTTCACCATGCCGAACTACATCGGCTCGGTGCGCTGCATGCTTATTGCGTCAAGCGGCCATTCGTATGCGGCGCGCGAGCAGACCATACCCGTGAAGCAGGCGCTCATGGTTTTGCCGACCCTGCCGAGAGTGCTGCGGCCGCTCGACCGGTTCAAGCTGCCTGTCTCGGTCTTTGCCATGGAGCCGCGTATACGCAACGTGCAGCTCACGGTCTCGGCGCCTCCGTCAATGGTGGAGATCAGTAGCCCCGCCGTCGTTGCACTTTCGTTCGATGCTCCAGGCGAAAAGGACGCGGAATTCGACATGGCGGTCAAACCCTCGCTCGGCAGCGCCACAATCCGCGTTACGGCGAAATCGGGCGGCGAGACCGCCTGGGAAGAGACCGAAATGACGGTCGGCCCTGCCAATCCCTTTTATACCGACGTGATTGACACGATTGTGACAAAAGGAAAACCGGTGCAGCTCGTGCCAAGACCCGTGGGACTGAGCAACAAGGCCGTGCTCTCGCTCAAACGGCTGCCGGATATAGATATCCATGAGCGGCTGCAGTATCTGATCCACTACCCTTACGGCTGCATAGAGCAGACCACCTCGTCGGTGTTCCCGCAGCTCTTTCTCGCCGGCATGACCGATCTTGCCGCTTCACAGAAGACCGCGGTCAACGATGCGATCAACGCGGGGATACAGCGTCTTTCGCTGTTCATTGTCGCCGGTAATGGTTTTTCGTTCTGGCCTTTCAGCGACTGGGGCAGGCGGAATTTCAACGACTGGGGCACAAGTTATGCCGGCCATTTTCTTGTGGAGGCGCGCAAGCTGGGGTACTATGTTCCGGATGAACTTTTTCTCCATTGGATTTCGTCCCAGCAGCGCTACGCCAAGACCGTGAATACCGCCAACCACCGGTTCCAGGCCTACCGGCTCTTTACGCTTGCGCTTGCCGGCAAACCGCATATGGGCGGCATGAATTTGCTTCGCGAAAACCACCTGGCGCAGCTTGATCCGCTCTCAAAGCACCTGCTGGCAGCGTCATTTTACCTGTGCGGAAAAAAGGACATCGCGGCACAGATTAAACAGTATGTCAAGACCGAAATCACCCCCTATCGTGAAATGGCGGACTCTTACGGCTCGGACCTGCGTGACCTCGCGTTGCTCGCGTACACCGCCGTCATCTGCAACGATGAAATGCTTTCGGCAAAGCTCCTGCAGGAGCTTGCGAAGCGGTTTAAGCCTTGCGGCTGGTATTCCACGCAGGAGACCGCGTTTGCGCTCCTGGCGATCGGGACGTTTTTTAAAACATCAAACGCGCCGGGAGGAGCGGTGGACTATTCCGTTACCCTTCCTGACGGCACAGTGCAGAAAGGCGCGGTACGCGGCTGCCAGATCCAGATTCCGCTCCCTGACATATGGGGAAAGCCCCTTACGGCGACAACGGCGGGCAACAACCCGCTTTTTATATCGCTGCTCAGCGAGGGGATACCGATTGAGTCTACCATTAAAAACGCGAGCGCAGGTATCCAGCTGACGCGTCTTTTTTACGACAATGACGGCAGACCCATGACACTTGACAACGTGGAACAGGGCAAGCCGTTCTGGGTTCATTACCGCGTGATGAACGCGTACGGCACCGAGCTCAAGGCGCTCGCCCTTTCGAGCCTGTTCCCGTCGGGCTGGGAGATAATGAATTTCCGTGTTGGCGACGCAGCCGTACCTGCCTGGGTGCGGCGGCTGAATGCGTCGGGCGGCGATTTCACCGATATCCGCGACGACCGGGTCAACTGGTTCTTTGACCTGTGGCGCGGCGGGAGCCTCAATTTCGTGGTCAAGCTCAGCCCGACGTTCAAGGGCGACTACCTGCTTCCCCCGGTCGTGGTGGAGGCCATGTACAGCCCGGATTATTACGCCCGTATCGAGGGCGGCCGTACTGCCGTAAAATGACGGGCCGTCCTGTTTCTGTTGTCCGCGCGGCGGCGGTCCGGCTTGTCCGATGGGCGCGCCGCAGGCCGTACACGGCCGCGGGCATCGCGCTTGCTGCAGCTGCCGCCGCTTACCTTGCATGGCCGCCGGGCCAGATCTTTACAAAAGGGTATTCATCGGTTGTCGAGGACCGCGACGGAGACATCCTCTATGTGTCCGCGGCGGTAGACGGCCAGATCCGTTTTCCCCCCGGCAGGAAAAAGCTTCCCTCCAAATACGTTACCGCGCTCCTGATCAGAGAAGACAAACGGTTTTACCGGCACCTTGGCGTCGATTTCCTGGCCCTGGCCCGCGCGGCCTGGAACAACGGCAGGGGAGCCGGCCGCAAAAGCGGGGCAAGCACCATCACCATGCAGGTTGCCAGAATGTCCTGCAGGGGCAGGCGCACCTATTTCAATAAATTCCGCGAAATGCTTGCAGCGCTCAGGATCGAACTTCACTTCGGCAAGGAACGCATTCTGCGCCTCTATGCGGCAAACGTTCCAATGGGAGGAAACGTCGTGGGCGCGCCTTCGGCGTTGACCGGACGACATCAATGAGCTGCGAACGGTGCCTGGTCCCGGCGAACTAAGGACGCGCCGGGTCAAAGGCCGCGTGCATGGCTTTTTTGGCCAAAGTCTCTTCACTGGTCATTGCCC
>CAISVC010000493.1 GCA_903888815.1 uncultured Fibrobacterota bacterium | reverse complement strand
GTTCCCATTCAAAGGGGAATTCGGACAGGTCCATTATGCCGGCAATGGCGCAGGCACCGGCAAAGAGTTCCTGATGTCTTGCCAGAAGGGTGATGGCGCCATGACCGCCCATGCTGGTTCCGAAGATTGCCCTGCCTTCGCTCCGGTTCCATGTTCGATAGGTACTGTCGATAAACGGAACAACTTCATTAATTATAAAAGTTTCAAATCGCGATCTTTTTTTAACAGGACTGTCCAGGTACCAGGAATTTTCACCGTCCGGACAGACAAAGAGCAGCTGCAATGAGTCGGAATAGCGCGTGAGAGGCACGATGCGCGGCCATACCGTATAGTCGCCGCCGAAGCCATGAAGCAGATAGATCACGGAATAATGCCTTTGTGATTGAGCATAGGAGTCGGGGGAAACGACCGTGGCTCTGAGCGTCTTTCTCATCGCCGCGCTGGGAATAGTAATAATCTTTTGTTCTCCGGCGTAACTTGTAAGGATAATAAATTGAGATAGAGAAAAAGAAAGTATTACAGGTAACAGGCGGATTGAAGAGGAGATAGTTATCATTTTCTGTGTTTTGCGTCAGCCAGGACGATGGGAACGCTCAAATAGTTTTATAAAATCAATTATCATTATCCTCGCTCCATTCCTATAAGATTCAGAAACTCCATCCTTGTCGATTGCTCTTTCCGGAAACATCCCAGCATTGCCGATGTCACCATTTTCGAGTTCTGTTTCTGGACACCGCGCATCATCATGCAGAGATGCTGTGCCTCAATCACCACGCCGACGCCTTCGGCGTTAATGGGTTTTACAAGCGATGCGGCGATTTGCTGGGTCAGCCGTTCCTGCACCTGCAGCCTTCGTGCAAAACAGTCGACAAGGCGCGCCAGCTTGCTCACGCCGTAGACTTTATTCCGCGCGATATACCCGATATGGCATTTGCCGAAAAAGGGGAGCAGGTGGTGTTCGCACATGCTGTAGATTTCGATATCCCGGACAATGATCATGTGGTTGCATTCTTCCTTATAGATGGCGCCGCTGAGGATTTCCTGTGGGTCCTGTTTGTAGCCCTGCATCAGGAATTCATACGCTCTTTTAACACGGGCAGGGGTTTTACGAAGCCCTTGACGGTTGGGATTTTCTCCGATTGCCGAAAGAATCTGCCGTATTGCCTGTTCCATTTTCAGCTCCTCTGCGTCTTTGAAATAGTGTTTCATTTAAAATAATCAAAGCAGGGGGCGCAAGGAAATGGATCTGTTCCTTGAAGGCAGGCAGACAAAAAGATATTTTTGGGGCGATACTGGCATTCGCCTGTATAAAAAAGTAAGGAGCTGAATGGGCTTTTTCAAGGTGAAAAGAGCGCGATCAGGCTTGAATTTTCAAAAGATCATTCTGGTTTTTCTGATCGTTCTTTGCTGTTTCAGCGTCTATGAGTTCATGAAAATAATACATAATGCAGCGAAGGGACCGAAAAGGGTGGAATTGTATTATAAAGGAGCCAGGCGATTCAGCGAAGAGTCGAAAGCGATATATTTGAAACGGATTGCCGGATTCTGGACCTATGATATAGAAATCATGGTCGCCGGCAAACCGATATTTAAAAGTGATCACCTGGAAATCAAAGATAACGGCATTATCTGGCAGGTGGTTATTTGGAAAGTGAGAATGCCATCGGACAGCAATGAAATATTTTATCATATCCGTACGGTATATATCAGTCCTTACGGTGTCGTAAAAGGCGATACGTTGAGCGACGCATATATTCTTTCGCAGGTATTTATTGGCGATGGTGATACCTGTTTCGGAGGATATAACTACTCTGAATTATGGCAAACCTGCAGGATCGGAGAGGAACTCATCGTTTCAAAGAGGAACTACCGGCCCTACAGGGGTGACATTGCAGCATTTTTTCCTCCCGGCGCAGTACGTCTTGTGGAGAATTCTGAAAAACAGCTGTACTATGATACCACGGTTGCCGGTGGAAAGGAGACCAAACTTAATTCGGTCTATCATATCAGGAATGTCGATCCTAACAGCGGGAAGATTACGCTGCTGCCCATCCGCGATTCCATAAATAATCTCGGAGACTTTTTCAGAATAAAACTGGCAAACGAATATTCGGCTTTCAAAATCAGGATTCATAACCAGGAAGAGGCGGTTGATCTTCTTGGTAAATATTATCAACCGTTTTTCATCGATGAGCAGTGGCGACTGTTTCCGCGGGCGATGCCGAAAACCGTGCAGGTATCGTTTATCGTACGGGCGGACGGCACGATTGATAGCGTACAACTATTATCTCCCTCAGGCTTGAATCGCATGTTTTCAGGTAACCTGATCCGTGAATTGCAATCATGGCGCTTCCCGTCTACGGATCAGCCAATACAGGTAACGTATACTTTTCCGATGCCGTAGATGCCATGGTGTATCTTTTCGGATGGCAGTAAAAACATATCGATTTTTTACATACAGGAATGTATATTTATTGGCAGCCCGCATAACCCCATTATTGCAGGGCACACATCACTATGAGTTCTGCTTTATTGCAATCCCGCATTGCCAAAATCCGCCAATTTCTGCCGGAGCTGGTGGAAGCTCTTGGACGCATCATACCTGATCTTTTCCCTTCCAAAAGCGGCACATCAATCGTTCGTGCACACAATGGTACTGATGATACGGCAGGGCTGGATGCCATTATGGAAGAATTAAAAGCTGTTCGCGATCATATCAATAAGTATCGGAAGAACAGTGAGAGCAGTGGAATGCGGAAGCAGATGCACAACACACATGCCGAAGAGAAGGGAATTCTTACGCTTACGCTGCGGAGCATCGGGGAGGCCGTTATTACGCTTGATGCGAAAGGCTGCATTGTACTCTTTAATCATGCAGCGGAGGTACTGACTGAATTGTCATTTGAGGAAGTTGAGGGCAAACAGATCGAAGAAGTGCTTGAGGCATACGATGAAAAAGATCCTACAGAGAGGTACGCCAAATTTATCGAACGATGTTTTGCTGCAGCGGCGCAGAAAACCGATCGCCGCTGTATGGTGCGCACGCGAAGCGGCAAAGAACGGATTGTCGCATATCAGGGCGCTCCCCTTAAAGAGCATGACAAATATCACGGGGCGGTAGTGGTGCTTCGCGATATTACACAGAGTTCTATTCTTGAAGAGGAACTCCTTAAAATACGGAAGCTTGAATCGGTAGGGATGCTTGCCGGAGGCATTGCGCACGATTTCAACAACCTTCTTACCGGTATCACCACCTATCTGTTTATGGCAAGAATGAGCGCCGCCGGCAATAAAGAAGCGTGTTCGCTGCTCAATGAAGCGGAAAAAGCAGCACTCAAGGCGACATCGCTGGCCAAGCAACTTCTATTATTTGCAAAGGGCGGAAATTCGGTGAAGGAAACGGCGTCCATAAAACAGCTGATACAGGACACGGTAGGTTTTTGTCTGAGCGGTTCGAATGCGGACTATCGTCTGGAACTACCCGACGATTTGGCGCCGGTAGAAGTTGATAAGGGGCAGATCGATCAGGTATTGAACAACCTTTTTCTCAATGCGGTGCAGGCCATGCCCGACGGGGGAACCGTGACGATATCAGGTGAGAACTACCTGCTTGATCCTGCAGGCACCGTACCCGCATCTTTGGAGACGATTCCGCTTTCACCGGGGAGGTATGTTAAAATTTCTGTAAAAGATGAGGGCGTGGGCATTTCGCGCGATCATCTGGCGCACATTTTCGATCCGTATTTCACCACAAAGGAAAATGGCGCCGGGCTGGGTCTGACAACTGCGTATTCAATTATCAAACGGCATGGCGGGCATATTTACGTGGAATCTGCTCCTAACAAGGGTTCGGTTTTCACCTTTTTTCTGCCGGTGCCGGATAAAAAAGGCGATACAAAGGAGACGGAAAAAGGGCTGTTGAATAAGGAAACAGGCAAGATACTTATCATGGATGACGACACGATTGTACGTACCGTGGTTGAAACGCTCCTGAAGAAAGCAGGGTATGCGCCGGTATGCGTTTCAAACGGTAACCAGGCGCTTGAAACCTATACGGAAGCCTTGTCGCAGGGAGAACCATTTACTGTCACCATTATGGATTTGACGATTCCGGGAGGCATGGGAGGCAAAGAAACGGTGAAAAAACTGCGTGAAATCGATCCCAAGGCAAAAGTGATTGCTTTCAGTGGTTATTCCAATGATCCTATTTTTGCAAGTTTTAATGAGTATGGATTTGACGGAGTGCTCTCAAAACCTTTCAGTATTGAAGAGTTCATGCAGACGATTTCGCTGGTGCTGAGAAAGTCTTCACCATAAGGAAATCAGAAACTGCCTTTTTTACAAAAACCGGACAGGATTTTTTATCCCGCAACGTTTTGTATCAGGCCGCAGAAGATAGCTTGTATCGAATTTCCACAAAGGCGCGCCTTTGGCAAAATGGCTCATGATTCTCGCGCATGCCATCGAAAGTGAGCACGGATACGCCGGAGCGATTCTGTCAAGAATGGTCTGCGGCGTGTCAAAACCGTAGACGCCGTGAACGGGAATAAGTCCGGGAAGCGCATGACCGTGTTTCCTGTAAATGGTTCCGCAGCAATAACCGAGTTCCTGCGCCAGTTCCCAGACCCGGGTGTTCCAGCTTCCGAAGGGGAAAGATAAGGCGGTGACTTTTTTACCGGTTATATCCTCTAATATTTTTTTTGAATCACCCAGTTCAACCTTGAGATCTGAAGGCCCGAGGTACGTAAGATCTGCATGTGTCAGTCCGTGGCTTCCAATTTCATGGCCTAAGGCGCTTATTTCCATGATTTCCGGTTTTGTCAGATGAGGAAAGGATGGCATCACATCCCATGATGAGTACCGGCCAATATATCCGGCGACAGGAAAAACAGTTGCTTTAAATTTCAATGCTTCAAGCACCGGAAGCGCATGCGAAAAAAAACTGCGGCATCCGTCGTCAAAGGTTAAAAGAACCCGCTGCTTTCGGGAGTCAGCGGGGATAGTGCCGGTGCCAATCGGGACGGCTTCTTTCATGGTAAGTGTCGTGAAGTTTTTTGTTTCCAGCGCACCTGCGATTGCCCTGAAGCTGGAAACGGAAATGGAAGAAAGGACTAATCTGTTGTTCGGAGAAACAGAATGGAAAAGCAGGCCCGGTATAGTCCGGATGACACGGCCGAAGAATACAATTCCCGCACCTCCCAGGAAAAAAGGCGACAGCAGCACTGCACAAAGAGCTGAAAGGGTGGTCATGATGGCTGCAATAAGGTTATTTTTAACATCGTTAAAGAGCGTATTAATTTATATTTTTTCTGCAGTATAAGCAATGACGGACGCTCGTCATCTTACAGAAAGGCACTCATGACGCGGGAAGACATGGCGGTATGCCCGCATTGCGGAGGCGATATCAAAAAGACGGCAACAGCATGCCCGCATTGCGGTTCTGACGGGGAAACCGGCTGGTCGTCAGATACCTACCTTGACGGAATAGATATGCCTGATGAGGCGTCATATGAAGAAATATGCCGGAATGAATTCGGCAAGGGTTCTCGGCGTCCATGGTCGTATCGGCGGTGGGTTGTCGTTACCGCGCTTATTGTTCTGGCCGTTTTCATAGCAGCACTCCTATCAACGCTCCGTTGACCGAACACAGACAGGCGTAACTGTCTTTCCCGATTATCACCGCAAAAACCGGGTATGCTATACCGGTCATTTTTTCGGATGAGGCGGTTTCCGTACCTGCTGATGCTGGTAATGGGGTGGTGGTGTACCGCCCTGAGGGGGTGCCGGGGGCCGCGGAGGTTGCGGTGCTTGAGGCTGTTGCGGCTGAGCCTGATAATAGTTTGGCTGCTGATATCCGTAATTTGCATAGCCGTTTGCGGCAGCCTGCTGAGGCGGATACACCGGCTGCTGGTAATGTTGCGGCTGGGGTGGATACGCAGGTTGCTGGTAATATTGCGGGCGCGGGGGGGACTGAGGCGCTTCCTGCGGCAAATTTTGGAAAGAACTGTTGCCCATGTCCAGATCAAGATCGATCTGATCTTCATCTTTATCGTACACTAATCGGAGCGCTTCTTTAAGCTGCCGTTCGAATTGACGGATAAAAACCTTGACGCGGTCGATATTCGTCTGGTCATCGAAAACGACCGAAAGAAAGGTGTTATCATCAATCGCATCGATGAAAATGTTCTTGTCTTTGCCCTGATGATACATGGTTGAGAATTCGGTTTCTCCGACCAGGTTTGCGATGGCAAGCGTCGAAGCGGTGTTACCGGCAACAAGGGCGGCAAGCGAGACAATATCAACTTTTTCCAGGTTACCCTTATGCGTCAGCACCCTGCCGTCGCGGTTGATAAGAACCGCCAGCAGGAGTTTGGATTTGGTAACAAGAGGAGCAAGTACGGTGTCGAGCCGTTCAATATCCTCGGGGAAAAGAATCATGTCTTTCATTGTTGTTCATCTCTATTGAAAAACTTTGATAAAAACCCTTTCTGCTGCTTGCCCGGCGGATTGTCCTGTTTTTTTTCTACTATACCGATGCCGGTATCATCTATCGGGGCATCACCGTTGGATTGAGATTGAGGAGAATGTGGAAAGGATTGCTGAGAAGAATCGACACGATAAACGCTATAGTCTCTTTCATCAATCTGTGTGCGCGTGGGACGCGGTTTTTGAGGAAACACGACAGCATGTCCGTTGCCGCGAGGCTGCTGTTCCGTCTCGGGCGCCCTCGGCTGCTGCGGCGGCTGGACAGGCTGTTCCGCTGCGGAAGGGAAAGAGGATGCCATATCTGAAGCCGGAGGTGCAGCGGGCGGTCTGGATTGCGCAGGTTCTATAGGAAGCGGCTCAAAATTGACAAATCCGTATTGTTGCTGGCCCTCAGCAGGAGGCACAGGGGTTTGTGGAGATTGCGGTGAAGGAGCATATCCTGGTGCGGGTGGATATCCTTCCTGCGGAGCCGCATACTGCTGTGGCGCCGCATATTGCTGGGGTGCCGGTTGCTGAGGAGGATATCCGGGAGCGGAATACGGCTGCCTTGCCTGACCATATGGCGGAACTGTTCCCTGAGGAGGCATCGGGATCTGTTGTGCCCCGGGTTGCTGCAGTGGCGGTTGAGGCATCGGCGGCCGCATCTGCTGCGGAGCCATTGCAGGCTGCTGCTGATAGGCTGGCTGCTGATAGGGAGTTGCCGCCGCGTTTCCATACCCCTGTTGCATTGGCGCCGCATATTGCTGCTGGCGAGGAGGCATCGCTTGCTGCGGCTGAGAAGGGTATTGGTAACCGGCCGGTGCTGCCTGCTGAGGCCGCGCTGCCGCTGATGCAGGAGCAGCGCCGCGTGACAAGCGGGAATATTTTCTATTCAGATTATCAATGACGATCTTTCCCATGAGTTTGAGCGCATCAAAAACACCGATGCCTTTATTCGCAACGGATTCGGTCCACGGCAGATTATATTTGTTTATCTGCTGCTGTAACTCCTGAATCGGCAAGGCATTGGGAAGGTCGCGCTTATTGTATTGTATTATAATCGGGATATCTTCGCGCTTATAATGATATTCCGCGAGATTGTCCTCAAGGTTCTG
>CAISVC010000492.1 GCA_903888815.1 uncultured Fibrobacterota bacterium | reverse complement strand
CGATCTTGAGCAGCTCTTCGTCAGGGAAATCGGTTACATAGGCGGCGATTCTGCCTTCGGCCATCGCTTCGCGCAGGTCGGCGTTGCTTACCAGTCCGCCTCGCGAGAAATTAAGCAGACGCGCGCCCTTTTTCATGATCGCAAGCCGCTCACGGTTGATCATTCCTTTGGTCTGGCCGTTGAGCGGCACGTGCAGCGTTATGTAATCGGATTCCGCAAGCAGACTTTCGAGCCCGCGTGCCCGTTTGACATTGCGGGAAAGCCCCCACGCAGCCTCCACCGAGATGAACGGGTCGAAGCCGGTCACGTGCATGCCAAGCTCAACGGCGTCGTTCGCCACCATGACGCCGATGGCGCCGAGACCTATGACGCCGAGCCGTTTGCCTTTTATTTCAGGCCCTACAAAATCGGACTTTCCTTTTTCGATTAGTTTGGGCACCTCGTCACCCTTGACGACAAGCCCCTTTGCCCATATGATGCCCGGAATAATCCTCCTTGAACAGAGCAGAAGGCCGGCAATAACGAGTTCCTTGACACCATTGGCGTTGGCACCCGGGGTGTTGAACACAATAATGCCGCGCTCGGAACATGCGGAAACCGGTATGTTGTTCACGCCGGCGCCTGCGCGCGCGATCCCCTTGACTGATGCCGGAATCTCCAAGGCAAGCATGTTGGCGCTCCGAACGAGTATCGCATCGGGGTTCAGGATCTCGGACGCCACCTCGTACGTTTCCCGGGGAAAGATCTCCAGGCCGATAGTAGAAATCTTGTTTAATGTCTGAATCTTGTACATGGCTTCAGTCTCCTATTTTGCGTTATTTGTTTCGAACTTTTTCATAAAGTCGACAAGTTTCTTCAGCCCTTCTGCCGGCATAGCGTTGTAAATGCTGGCACGCATGCCGCCTACCGAACGGTGGCCTTTCAGGTTGACGAAACCCGCGACAGCCGCCTCTTTGATGAACAGCTTGTCTATATCTTCGCCCGGCGAGGTAAACGGGATATTCATGAGCGACCGGTTCTGCGGCACCACGGTACCCTTGAACATTTTCGAATTATCAAGAAATTCGTAGAGCACTTGTGCCTTCTGTTCGTTGATTTTCTGCACGGCCGCTACACCGCCCTGCTGCTTGATCCACTCAAACACGAGCCTGGCTATATAAATACAGTAACACGGCGGTGTATTGTAGAGCGACTTTTCGTCCGCATGGATCTTGTAATTGAACATCGTCGGCGTAATGGGCAGCGCTTTGCCGAGCAGATCTTCACGGATAATAACAACCGTAACGCCGGCGGGTGCGATGTTTTTCTGCGCACCGGCGTAAATAATGCCGAATTCAGCCACATCGTACACCTCGCTCAGGATATTGGACGACATATCCGCAACAAGAGGGACAGCGCCGGTGTCGGGCAGCTCGCGGTACCGCGTCCCTTCGATCGTGTTGTTGGTCGTGATGTGCACATAAGCCGCCGAAGGGTCGAACATCGCCCTGTCAAGCTTAGGGATATAGCTGAAATTCTTGTCCTCAGAGGTGGCAATGATCCTGACAGTTCCATACCGCTTGGCTTCGGAGATGGCTTTTTTCGACCAGGTTCCGGTGTTAACAAAATCGGCCCTGGGAGCGATGCCGAAGAGGTTCAGCGGAACCATGGCAAACTGGCTCGAAGCCCCGCCCTGCAAAAACAGCACCCTATAATTGGCGGGGATTTTCATGATCTCGCGCAACAGCGCCTCCGCGCCTTCGATGATCGCCTGGAACTCCGGCGAACGGTGGCTCATCTCCATGACCGACTGGCCGCTTCCCGGATACTCCAGCAGCTCTGCAGCCGCCTTTTTCAGCACTGCCTCCGGCAGCATGGAAGGTCCTGCTGAAAAATTATAGACTCTGGCCATGACAACTCCTTTGTTTGTTGTTATTGTGATCTCATTCCCATCATCGCCGAAAGAATACGAAGTTCTCCGCCAATATCCATATTGCGGATAAAACAATCGTCTCGCCTTGATTTGATGATAGCCGGTGCAAAATTCACGATACCCTTTACTCCCGCCTCCATCAGCCGGTCTGCCACTTCCTGTGCACGTGCAGGAGGTACGGCGATGATCCCCAGCTCAATGCCCATGCGCTTCACCACGTCCGCAATCTCATGCGATGGAAACACACTGATGGACGTCTTTATGGTCTCTACCGTGTTGATATTCGAGTCAAACCCGGCAACGATCCTGAATTCCCCTTCTGCCAGAAGCGGCCACTGTATAATCCCGGACCCGAGCCGCCCCAACCCGACTATGCACGCCTTTCTTTCCCTGTTCAACCCGAGGTTATTCAGGATGTGCTGTTTCAGCTTCGCCACTTCGTATCCGCTCCCCGTATTGCCGACCTCTCCGATAAAACTGATGTCCTTTCTGATCGTGTGCGACGGCACCCCTGTTTTTTCTTCCAGTTCCGCCGAAGAGACTTTTTTTACCCCCTCCTTTTCAAGATTGCAAAGAAGCTGGTAAATTGAACAAAACCTGATAACTGTAGGTTGAGGAATTTTTTTGTTCATATTGTTGTGATATATTTCACAAGAAAATATACGCTATTTTACACTTAAAGTCAATTAATTTTTGTGACAAGCTATAAAAATTAATTTAAACTATAATGATTGTGATATTTATCACAACCATTTAATTGAGGCCTTATAGAGATACAGAAACGGATTGTTAGCCATTGACATCGTTACAAGGAGTACAATCGCTT
>CAISVC010000491.1 GCA_903888815.1 uncultured Fibrobacterota bacterium | reverse complement strand
CCGACAAAGTCGCGGCCACCAAAGCGCTCTCGGCGGCAGACGCGACGAATGTTCTTGCAGCGCTTCAGGCAAAATTCGGATTTTTTTACACCATCGATACCATCAACTGGGTCCATTTCACCGAGGGACTCTTTGTCCTGTGCGCTCTGGTGATGGTCGTCGTCAGTCTGCTTTCGAAGCCGCCGACACCGGAAATGCAGAAGTATACTCATGCCGGTGCAACACAGGAAGAACGTGCGGCGACTCGCGCAAGCTGGAACTGGAAAGATGTTGCACTTTCCTGCATTATTGTAGGAGTCATTGTCGCCTTCTATATCAAATTCTGGTAATTGTTCCTTTCGCGCGAAACAGCTTTTTACGGGAAGCCCGTTGCAAAAACGGGCTTTTTTATTTCTGCCTCCGCACCCGCGCACCAAGCGGGTTTTACCGTACGGCGCTCCTGATGTATCTTTTCACCATGCCGTTTCTGTTCCTTCGCTTATTGCTTATTACATTTGCAGTTCCCGCATTTGTTTTTTCCGGATCGTTTTCATCGGCAGATACGGGTAGAACAATGCTTCCCATGGGCCTGACGCCTGTTCATGAAAAGCCGTTATCCGGCTCTCTGCCGGTGTCCTATTGCGAACAAGGCGACACCTGCCGTATTGACAGCAGCATGGTTGATTCCACCGGCACTGCATGGCTTTTTGTGAGGAGCGGACAGAAGTCAGGCTGGGTAATGAGGGCCGGCATGTGTTCCCCGCGTTCGCATCAGGAGGTTCTCCAGACCGAGGCAAATACGCTTAAAAACGATCCTGACGCAAAGCGGCGTTACCGCATCCTTGAACAGCATCCGGAATGGCTGCGCCGCACCGCCAGGGCGGTGAGGGAGGGAAGGATATGTCTTGATATGAGCGAGCAACAGGTGATCGCGTCATGGGGAGAACCTTCACAAAAGGGTAACACATTCATTCTGGGTGCCGGTCAGCAGGATATCTGGTACTATGCGATGCCGGACAGGAAAGTACAGTGTGTTTTTCTTGTAAAAGGACGCGTTGTGGGCTGGTCGGAAAAATAAAACAACACTATGCAATTTAAACCGTTTTTTCATATCGCTATATTTTTTCTGTTAATTTTAAATGCGTTCGCTGCTGCCGAGCCTGTTGTTATCAACGGTGCAATGTTCCCCGAATTGATCGGTACCCCTGTTTCTTCTTTACGGCTTATTAACAGTAAAGGCATTTCCGTTCCGTTCCAGATAGACGAAGTAACTGACAGCGGCGAATACGTCTGCCCGCAGGGCGAGTGTCCCAATGATAAGCAGGCAGACGGGAAGTTCGATAAACAGGATGAACTTGTTTTTTTATGGGAAGACGCGGACACCGGCGCAGGGGGTGTCGGAAAAAACGCAAATGATACGACGGTTCAGGGCACTGCTCTGATGACAATTTCTCATGGATCTGAAAATCGGCGGCTATGGATTGTCAATGATCCGGCAATTCCTCTTTCGGCGAAAAGTTATTGCGCATACGATCATGCAGAGCAGTATCTGAGGACGCCGTTTTATTATGCGCAGTTCTGCCGCGACCGTTTTCACTTCACGAGGGCCGGAACAATGGATTTTGAAAACGGCAGCTACCTCGATCTTACCAAAGAATTACGGGTAGAGATCGTGTTCAAGCTGCTGTGGGGGCTTATTCCGATCAGGTACACCGAAAAAAGCATCGTGTGTCACGTCAAGCGGTACAAGGCAGGACCGGTCAGGCTCATCCGCAGAGGCGATTTTTATCTCAAGCTCGGCCTCGGATTCAAGGGAAGCTGTGCCATTGTTTATCAGATGTGCTATCCGCAGGTGGTGAAGGTGCCGGTAAATGTCAATCTGCCGGTACGGTTTAAAAGCTTTTTCAGCGACGCCTATATCGAAATGACGCCGGTGATACGCAGGGAGGTTGCTGATAAGGGCTTCCACTTTTTGGTCCCGGGTATCGGCTATTCCTGCGATCTTTCATCAGGACGTACCTGTATTGACACCCTGATTCGCACCATGCCTGACAAGGGATATACCGTCAGCAACGGCCGGCAGGGCTACGGATGGATCATGCGCGTGGAGGCCGACAGCTCGCTGCTCTCCGGCAGCGGTTACATCGTTCGGCGGCC
The DNA here is from genome assembly GCA_903888815.1 of uncultured Fibrobacterota bacterium. Classification (GTDB taxonomy): domain Bacteria; phylum Fibrobacterota; class Chitinivibrionia; order Chitinivibrionales; family Chitinispirillaceae; genus BOG-1184. Next base: position 2,678 of record CAISVC010000491.1, on the reverse strand, counting down.
TTCAAAACGCGGCGGCATGGCGGACTGCGGGTTCAGGCTGACGGTGCGGGATCTGCCGAAAGGAAATTATGCTATCACCAACTGGGTGTTCTTCTCGAAACATCCGGCCGCTTCGGCCGGATGCGATCTCCTGACAATTCTTGAACCTGCCGTTATCAGCACTTCTTCAGGCACGAGTCTGAACCTTCTAGTCAATAAAAAGTGAGAGCTGTCTGCCTGCGGACGGAAAGCTGGTCCACCGCGCATCACGCAACCACGCGGGATTTAACCGAAAAGTCTGGCTGCCTTCAGAAGCAAAAGGGGATGCCGGGAAAAGGTACGGGTAAAAACACGGGGATAATTCATGCGCTCAGGCGGTTCTTTGGCAAGCGATGCAGCGATGCGGTCAAGGAACGCGTCGTCGGTTTTCATCACGAACTCTTTCAGGGCATAGGAGCGGTCCTGCTGTTTGCCGTAGGTTTTTTTCCATTCGTTCTCATAACGGGCGAGAAGCCGGTAATCGACCGAACCGTTGCTCCCCATTGCCTGCGCCGCCGTCAGGCCTGCCAGTTTCCCGGCAAACAGCGAATAGTGGATTCCGGCGCCGCTGATATTGTTGACCTGTCTTGCAGCATCGCCGACAAGCAGCGCGCCGTCACGCACGAGCGGCCTGACCCATCTGGCCACCGGAACGCCGCCGCAATGCAGGTTTTCAACAGATGCGCCCGGAAGCTCTTTATCGAGGAATTTCAGCAGGCACTCTTTCGCTCTGCCTGCGCTGCTTTTTGTTCCGTTAATGCCGAGTCCCACGTTGGCCTCACCCTTTCCTCTTGGGAATATCCACGCATAGCCTCCCGGAGCGACGGTGCTTCCTACATAGAACACGCATGTTTCCTGGTCAATAAGCGGAAATGTCACCCTGCAGAAGGCGCAGGTTTCGACATCAGACAGAGAAAGCGCCGTATTCCATCCGAGGAAGCGGGCGATCCGCGATTCGACCCCGTCCGCGACAATGACGATAGAAGCGCAGAAGGTGCGGTCGGGAGAACGGCATTCGTAACTGCCGTCACCGGTGCGGCGCACCTCGGTGACCGGTGTTGACAGGAAAAGATCGGCCCCTGCGTGCGCGGCTTCGCGGACTAGGTCGCCGTCCATCTTTTCACGGTCGAGAATATAGCTTTCGTCAATGTTGCCGATCGTGACCCTGATGCCGGAAGGCGAAACCATGACCGACCGGCTTATTTTATTCTTTGTCCATTCAAGCCGGTTGCCGGCATGGGCGATAAAACTCCTGAAGCCGATACCTTCGCCGCACCGCACCGGTACGCCAACGCGCGCGTTTCGGTCGAAAAGGCATACGCGGCGGTTCAGACGGGCCGCATGCAGAGCGGCCATGGACCCTGCGGGACCAGCGCCTATCACGGCAATATCATAGGTCAGAGCTGCCATAGCGGTCAGGTCATGTTCGTGGAAGCGCTGGAGTCGTCAGCCAGCGACAATGCACCGAAAGGACAGATAACAACGCATCTTTCGCAGGTATTGCAGCGATCGCTGTCAATAACAAGCGATGCCGTGAGGAGCAGAAGAGCGTTTGTCGGGCATACGCCGATGCATGTTCCGCAGCGGTCGCATTTATCGTTATTCAGTTTCACCGTCATTGATACGCCTGAGCAGTTTTTTCGTGTCATTAAAAATTACTTTATTTCTTTTACTTGCTGTTTCGCGCAGAATAGCACGGCAGCTGTCTGCGGCATCTTTTCTCTGGCCTGATCGCAGCAGCATATGCGCCTGCAGGTTACGCGTGAGGATCATATTGAATTTTCCGGCCTGTTCCGAGGCGTAGGATACGGCCAGCAGCTCGTATACTTGACCCGCCTCGTAAAAAAGACGCCTCGATTCAAAATATCTGGCCTTCGCCCACAAGGTGAAACGGCTTGCAGGAAGGTCGCGTTCCAGGCGCTCCACCACGGCGGCGCATTCATCCTGTTTGTTTTCCCTGGTGTAAATTTCCGCCAGAGCAAGGAGCGACGCTTCGGCGGACAGATACCCATTGGCGTTGCACCTCCATAAAAGGTCAATACCATCTTTTTTAGAGCCCGGATACCAGAACAGCACCCACCAGAGCCGGCGCTTCAGCTCGCCTTTTGCGTAGTTGTAAAGTCCCAGGAGGAAAAAAGGCTCCACATTTGTGCTGTCGAGCCGGTGAGATTCGTCAAGCAGACTGATCGCCTTTAAACCGTTCCGCATTGCCGCAAAGTACGATTTTTCCCGCAAATAGAATGACGAGTGAATCCCCTTACAGAAGCCAAGAAGCATCTTTGAATATGACGAAGGGCCTTTGGTTTTTTCATGGGAGGAAATCCGTTTCTCTGCGTTCTGGTAGGTGCAGAAAAAGTCGGCGGAATCGAGCAGCGTATCGAAATCGACATCACGGATCCCGATGGCCGTGAGGCGCAGAAGAGGGGCAATGGGGTCAAGAGAGTCTGCGGCCATTGCGGAATCAGTGACTGCCAGCGCTGTGTCATAATGGCAATTAAGGATCGCGAGTATGCACCTTCCCGCATACTGTTTCTGCGGTTCAGGGATTGAGAAAGCCGTTCCGCTCTGATAAAAAATAATGACACAAATGATGACGGATAGCAGTTGTTTCATGATAGATGTTTTTCGCGCGGAACAAGCGACGGATAGGTTACATGATG
>CAISVC010000490.1 GCA_903888815.1 uncultured Fibrobacterota bacterium | reverse complement strand
GCGCTACGAAGGTTTCAAAGCCTTCCACCGCAGGTTCTACCATCCGTCCAATGCATTCATTTTTCTCTACGGCAACATCGCGTCCGAAAAGACCCTGCAATTCCTGAATGATAAGTATCTCGAGAGCTTTACCGCAGCGCCGCCGGATTCCGCGATCGCGCTCCAGCCGCTCTGGCAATCGCCCCGCACCTGCGCGATCGAAGCGCCGGCGCCCAAAGAAGACGACGGAACCGCCACCGTGCTCCTGGCATGGATTTTCGGAAAAAGCAGCGACCCGCTGTCAGTGCTCTGCGGCACCGTGCTCAGCCACTATCTACTAGGGACTGAAAGCTCGCCGCTCAAGCGGGCGCTCATCGATTCCGGGCTCGGTGAAGACCTGGACGACTCCTCCGGCTTCAGCATCGAGGCGGTGCAGAGTGTGTTTTGTGCAGGCTTGCGTAAAACGAAACCGGACCGTGCGCAAGAAATACAGAAAATCACTCTTGCCGTCCTGAAGCAGCAGGTTGACAACGGCATGAACAACGAACTCCTCGAAGGCGTTTTGCGCCAGGTGGAGTTCCATCTTCGTGAGGTTGACGGCGGTCACTTTCCTTACCACCTCAAGCTTGCCGACCGGTGTTATAACTCGTGGCTTTACAACGGCGATCCGCTGGCCCATCTGGCGTTTGAAAAAACGCTTACCGCGCTTAAACAGCACCGGCAGAACTCCGGTGACGGTTTTTTCAGAGACATGATCCGGAAGAATCTGCTCGATAACCCTCACCGGCTGCTCGCCGTCATTGTCGCATCGTCGGAAAAAGGCAAATATCTCGAACAACAGAGCGAACAGCAGGCCTTGCGGCTCTCTGCGTCATTCTCGGCAACCGACGGGGAGCGCTATCGCGATCTGACCAGCGAGCTGAAAAGGCAGCAGAACTCATTGCCCTCGGCTGAAGCGCTTGCCACCCTGCCGCGCCTCAGCAAAACCGATCTTCCGGCGCATGGGTTCGAGGTGCCATGCATCACCGGCGCTGCTGCAGGCGTCCCTTTGTACTGTCATCCGATCTTTACATCAGGCATTGTCTATTTCGATATCGGCTTCGACCTTCGCGGTGTGCCACCGGAGCTCGTGCCGTATCTGCCGCTCTACCTCGAACTGCTGCGGCGGTGCGGCACCACGGAGTTCTCCTACGAACAGATGGCAACGCGTATCGCGCTCGCCACCGGCGGCATAGGCGCTTCGTCATTCAGCAGAACGCTTATCGGTACGCAGAACGACTTTTTTTTCCGTTCATTTATTCACGGCAAATCCCTGCGCCCTCGTTTCAGCGAAATGCTCGGCATTCTCTCTGAGCTTTTCATAAAGCCTGACCTCTCCAATACCAAGCAGATTAAAGACATTCTTCTTGAAGAGCGCAACAGTCTCAACGCTTCAATCATCAGCTCGGGCCATCAGGTGGCCATGCTTCTGGCCTCGTCGCGGCTTTCGCATTCGAGGCTTGTCGAAGAGCAGCTTGGCGGCGTGAGCCAGCTCCGGTTCCTTGACAATCTGGCACGGGATGATGATGTCGGGGGGACAATTCCTCATCTCAAACGTCTGCACGGCCTCATGATCAATAAAAACGCCTGTGCCGTTTCCATAACCGCAGACGACCCTGAAACCCTGACCGGCGAAATCGCCTCTTTTCTCGAAGACCTTCCCGGCCGCGAGGTCCCCCGGCAAACGGTTTTGCCTGAAACCGTTTCTCCGGGCAAACCGCTGGGAATCGAAATCAGCGCTGCGGTCAATTTCACGGCGCGCGCGTGGCGCCTCAACGCTTTTACGCCGGAGGAATATGGGCTGTTCTTCCTCATGGCAAGGCACCTGTCAACCGGCTATCTTTGGGACAAGGTGCGCGTTCTGGGCGGCGCATACGGCGGTATGTCCGTCATGTCCATCGCGCACCCCATTTTTACCTGTGCCTCGTACCGCGACCCGAACCTCACAGCGACGTTGCAGCATTTCGAAAAAGGCTTGGCATCAATAGCCAAAGGTGTAGAACAGACCGCGCTCGACCAGAGCATCATCGGCGCCATCGGCCGCATCGACCAGCCCAGGCCCCCGCACAGCCGCGGCTTCGGCGAGACCATAGACCGCCTCTGCGGCTACACGCCCGAAGCGCGCCAGCGCCTGCGCGAGGCTGTGCTTGACGCCACGCCTGATAAACTCAAAAAAACCGCTCAGAAAATTCTCGATACGAAAGAATCGGCTGTTGCGGTTCTGGGCAGCGCGGCGGCGTTTGACGGGGCTGAGAAGGAAGGACTGGCGTTTAACAGGGAATCGTTATTTAAAACCTGATAAATTCAGATGTTACCTCTTCTATATCTTAGTCTTCAATCTGCAATCGCCAAGCATCAATCCGCAATCCCTGACCTCTGTTTTATTAAAAGAAGATTGAAAACCTCCACCTGCCTATCTGCCATATGGCAGACTTGATTAGTGTAGCCTTCGTTTGCACCAGTGGGCAGGTTTGATTATTATAGTGTTTGTAGGTACCAACAAACAGGAGTATATTACTGTCAATCGTCTCCAACCATTTGAAGACATCCGCCTATGCCGAATATATTCAAGTTTTCCCGTTCCAGCACCTCCATCGAACCCATGGGCACCATCGAGATCGCGGTCAGCCAATGGAACGATGTCGACGTGCCTCTGGAGATCCGCCTTTACGAAACCGATATCAGGTATTTTGAAATCAGGAGCAATTCCAATATGTCCACCGGCTCGGTTAAAGCGGAGGGGCAAACTTCCGATCCTGACAGAGCCTACCTGGGAAAAATTTGCTGCACCCACGTAACCGAATCGGGCGGGCGGTTTTATTTTGAGAACCCTGTACAGGTCAATGACGGCAGCGGGACGGTCCAGCCGATCCGGTTCAAACTGAAACTCCCTGCCGGACCGAACGCCGACGATACCCGCGAGTTCGTGTTCCGTGTGCGGGGAGAAATTGAATCGCGCTTTGAAATCATGGTTGAAATCGTACGCGGCGATACCGGCGACCTCCTCGCACCTTCGGCCAACAAGTTCATGGTTGCGGGCGTGCGCGGCATTGTCATGCCACGGTTTCTGCAGGTTGTACAACCCTATTTCCGTCCAGACTGGCAGCCGCCGCAGGAGTCCTCCGGCTCTTCGGTAACCCAGGCCATGACCGACGAGTGCATCGAATATATCGGAACCACGCTCAAAAATGCCGAATGTGAGGTCGAGGCAATTATGAATGAAGGGCTTTACAACAACGAAGAAATGAACCTGCAGCAGGACTGGGTGCGGTGGGCAGTGAGGTTTCTCAGCGGATCGCCGTACAAACGCTCCCAGCTTGCGTTCGGCGGAGGCGCTAAAGGCTGGCGCGATCGTCTGCGCTCCACCGGCGAGTATCCTGTATGCAACGTGTGCGACCAGCTCAGCGACGTGATCCAGTGGCAGCGCGGAGTGGATCCCCAGTACATTGATATGGGAATAAATACCCACAGAAACCATTACCGTGATGACCCACACGCCGTGCTGTACCAAGACTTCAACAAGGCACTATCGAATACGGCGGAATGGGCGAAACCCGGGGCGACCATCTTTTTCGACAGCATTCCGCCGGGCGGCGGCAGCGGAACAAGCTCCCCGCAGCACGAAAACACCATCATCCGGACAAAGGGCCAGGGTGATGATCTCAAGGTCCAGCTGTTCGATTACGGCGGCAATATATCAGGATTCGGTGCACCAAGAGGATACGCCGGCACGCTCCTGCCGGTCGCGCAGGAGTCGGGTTGGATCTCACCGAGGAATGCCATCGGCCTGCTTGGCCAGGAGCGGTTCATGGCCGTGGGCTGGCGTCCCTACCGCGAGGATCCGGCACGGCGGCTCATGAAAGCGCTCGGCACCACGACCCTTATCCTGATGAATAGGTCCGACAACACCGAGCTTGTTCGCCTGGGTGCAGCGGATATAGGCACCTGCTTTTCGACGCCAGCTTCGTGCACCATAGAGCCGCTGACCCATTACCTGTATGCGCTCTGCGGCATGCCGCATTCCGCTCAAATCAAAGCGGTTTTTAAAATAGAAAGTTCCACCGCGATAAACCCGAATGCACCCATCCTGCACCTGGCCGATATTGAAACCGGGCCGTCGGGTGAGGCAGCCATCGTGTCACGAACCTGAGACAACCGTGGATAGACGTTCAGGAGAATGTAATGAACAGCAGCGCAGACGCAAATAGCAGTTCCACTATCCGACTCAGCGAGGCGCAGTTCGGGTCCAGGCAGCTCCGCTTAACTACCGGCAAAACATACAAAATCGTGGCCGGCGACGGAAAAGGAAGCATCTATGTCCGCTGCATGGATTGGGCTGCCAAGGCCCTCCTTGCCAATATGAGCTATACTATCAAGGATGTCAAGGGCAAAGACCTTACCGGCACCACAAACCGGGACGGAGTGCTGCGGCACGACGATATTCCGGCCGGGTACTATTCGCTCGAGGCACAGGACCAGCGGGCGACCGTGTTTACGGTCGAGAAACCGCAGGAGCCGGATATCGTCCGGCTGGTGCTCCACGATCCAGAAGACAGCGGCTCGCCGGAAGCGCGGCAGCTGGGTCCTGATGAGGATGTGTAATTGAGAACAGATTTAGTATTTTCGCGATATGCTGCTATGAGAGAAAGGACGATTTTTAGTGGACGATCAAACGCTCATCGCCAAAGCACAAGAATACATCTCCCTTGAACAGGATGAATTCTTCCGGAAGCAGGTCGAAACGCTCATTGCGGAAAACAACATGACCGAGCTCAGCGACCGGTTTTATACCGACCTCGAGTTCGGGACCGGGGGCTTACGCGGCGTGATCGGCGGCGG
>CAISVC010000489.1 GCA_903888815.1 uncultured Fibrobacterota bacterium | reverse complement strand
GCAAAATCGCACGTATCAAACTCGATCAGCCGCTCGACACCCGCCGTTTTCGCATTATTGATTGCCGTCGAAACCGCACCGGACTGTATATCCGTCGCTATTATCCTGGCCTCACACTTCTGCACCTCCGCCTTGGCTTCATCGCGAAGCCGCGCCCAGCAGGGGGCGTCATACAGCAGCGTATGCATGAAACCGAACGATTGACGGCTGAGGCCCGGAGCCCTGTTCGCGGCGATCAGCGCCGCTTCGATGGCAAGGGTGCCGCTCCCGCACATGGGATTGATGAAAGCCGTATGTCCGTTCCAACCCGAAGACATAATGACGCCGGCGGCCAGGGTCTCCTGCATTGGTGCCCCCAGAGGATTTTTACGGTACCCTCTTTTTGTCAAAGGCTCACCCGAAGTATCGAGATAGATTTCACACCGGTTATCTCGCCAGAACAGGTTGACAACCGCGCCTTTCTGCTCCGGCCCTGAATCCGGCCTTTTTCCCCTGCTCCGGTAAATCCGGTCCACAATCGCATCCTTGCACCTGAGGCCTGCAAACCGGGTATCCCTGACAGTATTATTAACCACGTTTGCGACAACGCTCACGTAACCGTCGGCAGGGATAATGGTTTCCCACTGTATCTCCCCTGCCAACCGGTAGAGTTCATCAGGATTTTTACATAGGCATTGCCTCAAAAGAAACAGTACCCGGTGACCGGTGCGGAGATGAAGGTTGAGCTTCATCGCATCGTGGAGCGTCCCTTCGGTCTTTACACCGGATATTCCCGCCCAGGTCACGGGCAGGCCGAGGGCTCTCACCTCTTCCATGAGCCATTTTTCCAGCCCCCGTGCCGTGGTGATCATAATTGCCGTTTTTTGCATCTGAATTTTCTTACCAATTCTTTTTGGCTTAGTTTTTGCTTTTCGAGACGTCCCATACGCTCTTTTTCGGCACATGATGCGGCACAACTCCGCTCACCGCAAGCGTCCAGTTCCGATACGCTTTGCCTGCCCTGCTCGCCTGCGGCGAGGATTCACGCTTGCGTCTTGCGGGCCGCGCAGTGCCTTCAAAACAGCGCACGGGACGCCCCTCGTCTCAACACAGATTCTCATTCTGTAAATCTACTTATTCTTTCAACGCAAATAGTGTTTGAGGGTACGGGTCAAACGCAGCAACAATTCAGCACATACTCGCCCCCCCGATACCCAACCAGAAGCCTTTAGCTAAAGAATAACTTATTAATGGTTTTAAAGTAATTTATATTTTTCCCATGAAAATCAGCGGCTTTTCATTCACAAAAAACGCCGACTCGCTCTATTACCCGGTCGTTGAGTCCATTCGGTCGATCCTGCCGCTCTGCGACGAGTTTATCGTTGCGGTCGGCAAAGGTTCCCCCGGCGACCGCACGCGTGAGCTCATTCAAGCGATCCGTGACCCGAAAATCCGTATCATCGACACCGAGTGGGAGAACCAGCCCGGAAGCGGGACACATGTTTTCGGCGACCAGACCAACATTGCCCTTGACGCATGCACAGGCGACTGGTGCTTTTACCTTCAATCCGATGAAGTCGTCCACGAACGTTTTATACCTGCGATACGCAAGCGCTGCGAAGAGCTTTTCCATGATATTTCGGTTGAAGGACTGCTGTTCTTTTACAGGCACTTCTGGGGCGATTACGACCATTATCACGTCAGCCACAAGTGGTACCCCCGTGAAATCAGGATCGTCCGGAACCGCATCGGCGTGCGATCCTGGGGCGATGCGCAATCGTTCAGGATAGACGGGCGGAAACCGCGGGTCGCTGCAATCAATGCTGAAATTTTTCACTACGGCTGGGTGCGGCCGCCCTCACTCATGCAGCAAAAAAACAAAGAAATGGAACGGGCCTATCTTGGCAGCGTGGCGGTCGAAAAAATGTATGCCACCAGGTCCCCGAGCTTTGATTACGGCCCAATGAATAAACTCGCACGGTTTGAAGGTACCCATCCCGAAGTCATGCGGCAATGGATCGCGAAAATGGACTGGAAAGACCAGCTTGACTACCAGGGGAAATCAAAGGCCCGTTTCAATCACGATAAACTCAAATACCGGCTTCTCACCTTTTTTGAGCAGAAACTCTTCGGCGGCAGGCAGATCGGCGGGTTCAGGAATTATATGCTGCTGAAAAACAAATAGACAAAGTATATTCCACTGTCAAGAATGTTTAGGGTCAGGCATACCGAAGCTTGGCGAGGAAAAACTCCCGGCCACCATCACCTGAAGGCATTTGATAGTTTTCGATATGCCGCCCCGGGGACAATTAATCGTGCTTTGCGTGGTATGCGTTAAATATTAATTTTC
>CAISVC010000488.1 GCA_903888815.1 uncultured Fibrobacterota bacterium | reverse complement strand
TAACTCATGCGGTCGCACACCATTGCACCGGAAGCGAAAAGGCGGACGATATCACCATGCTTGTGCTTAAGAGGAAGTAGACACCTTCATTTACCGGCTTTTTGCTATCCCGCCAGAACAGCCGGCTCCAGTGTCACCCGGGTTTCCGGTTTCCTGTTAAACAGCTCTGATGCCAGTTTCGGCAGCCGCTCCGTGTCCACTTTAACATTTTCCCTCGTGCCGAGGTTCATGGCAACATAGAGGAGCGGATGGGACAGGTTCCATGGAAGGTTTTTTATTATGGAGGATAATTTACTGAATTCCTTCTTTGTCCAGATTTCCCCGGACTGCAGTTCATAAGGAGTCATGTTTTTCGGCTTGAACACGACCGTGGAATGGTCGTAATATTTCCAGTCGTCGGTCAGCAGGCGGCCTTCGTTTTTGAATTGTTTGTAGACGGCGGTGCCCGGATACGGGGTCAGAATATTAAACGAAGCGGTGCTGATTTTATGTTTCTGCAGGAATTCAAGGGTGTCCGGAAACACGGCCGCGGTGTCATCGTCAAAGCCGAACACGAAGGAAGCGTGGAAGTGGATGCCCAGCCCTTTTATCTTTTTGACCGCTTCGCCCATCTTATGGACTTCCTTGATTGATTTCCGCATTTTTTGGAGCTGCGCAACGGATACGCTTTCGAGACCGAAGAAAAGGGCTCCGCATCCGCTCTTCGCGGCGAGTTTCATGAGTTCGGTGTCATGGACAAAGGAGATGGAGGCCTGCCCCACCCACTTTATATGCAATGGAGTTATTGCCTTGAAAAGCTCCTTTGCATAGCGGGGCTCGCCGATGATATTATCATCAAGGAAAATATACGTTTTACCTTTGGATTCCTCGATGTCCCGGACAACGTTGGCTATGGGGGCATGGCGGATTTTTTTTCCGTACAAATCAGAAACGCAGCAGAAATCGCAGCTGTACGGGCACCCGCGCGTGGTCATGACCGGAATGACGTTGAAAAGTCTTTTCTTTGAAGTTTTGCGGAATTTCATGGGGATGTACCGTTCCAGCGAGGGCGGGGGTTGCTCGTATTTTCTTTTCATGCCGCTGTTTTCGCAGTCCGCAAGCACCTGTTCCCACACGCCTTCAGCCTCTCCGACCACCACGGAATCGGCATATTGCAGCGCTTCGTCAGGAAGAATGGTGGGATGCACGCCGCCGAGCACCACTTTCTTCCCCCGTTTTTTGAACTCCTGCGCAAGGTGATAGGCGCGGGGAGCGTTGGAGGTCATGCAGCTGATGCCGACCAGATCGCACTCCTCGTCGATATTCAGGGGTTCGCACTCCTCTTCGACAAGCTTCACGCTGTGGGACGGCGGCGTAAGCCCCTCCAGCATATGGAGCGCCAGCTGGGGTATCATGAGACCGCCCGGGGTCTTTGTGTCCGGACATACGCTCGGCGTGATTAATAATATCTTCATAAGGTGATTATGCTAAAACTGTTTTCGCTGATTATATGTCAAGTCGTGCTGGTCAAAAGGGCAGGCTGCAGAGATGACCACAAAGCTGATATGCCAAGCACTTCTTTATAGCCCGCGTCAATATTCGCAACGCTTCGAGAAAGCGAAAGTTCCTTAAAGTATACTTTATGGCAGGTCCGGGCAGTGGAACTATTTGAATCAGCAAATACTGCCGTGTCAATTTGGCTTTATGAAATTCTTTGTTTTTTATACCTCGTCGGGTCCTTCACTCCCGCTTCCCTGAATCCCCTTTTTCGAATCAGGCAGCTGTCGCATTCGCCGCAGGCGCGTCCTTCGGCCGTGGGCTCATAGCATGAGTGGGTAAGGCCGTAGTCGAAACCGAGCGCGCGTCCTTTTTTAATGATTTCCGCTTTAGTTAACTTGATAAGCGGGGTGCGGATCATGATTTTACTGCCTTCGACACCCGACTTTGTGGCAAGGTCAGCCATTGTCTGAAACGCTTTTATATAGCCGGGCCTGCAGTCCGGATAACCGGAGTAATCCACCGCGTTCACGCCGATAAAAATGTCCTTGATCCCGAGCACTTCGGCCCACGCAAGCGCGTAGGAGAGAAAAATAGTGTTGCGGGCAGGGACATAGGTGGACGGAATTTCTTTGCGGCGTTTCTGGTTGCCGTGCCTGTCGGCAGGCAGGCGGTTCTTAGGGACAGGCAGGGAAGAGGTGAGCGAACTCCCGCCGAATGCGCGAAGGTCGATCCGGACGATTTTATGTTCGGCAACGTTAAAAAAAGCGGCAACCTTTTTTGCCGCTTTGAGTTCCACGCTGTGGCGCTGGCCGTATAAAAAGCTCATGGCATGGAGCTTGTATCCTTCGTGCTTCGCGATCGCGGCGCAGGTCGCGGAGTCGATCCCGCCGCTTAAGAGGATAATGGCTTTTTTCATACCCCTCTCAGATCTCCCCAGATGATTTTATGCAGCTGCACCCCAAGCCTTACCGGTGCGTTTTCCTCAAGAATCCATTCCACCAGGTCTTTGGGCGGAAGGAGTTTCATGTTGGGAGAAAAAATGACCGTGGCAATTTCATGCAGGTTCTCTTTACGCACCACATCGAGTGCCCAGAAAAAATCGTCCTTATCGGATAATACGAATTTGCATTCGTCCAAGGACGCCAGCAGGCTGATATTTTTCTGCAGAAACGATCCTGCATGACCGCTTGACGGACACTTGACGTCAACGATCCTGACGACCGGCGGCGGCACGGCCGAAATGTCGAGGGAACCGTTGGTCTCCACGAGCACCGTAAGCCCCAGGTCGAGAAACCGCCTGCACAGGAGCGGCGTTTCGGCCTGGAGCAGGGGCTCGCCGCCGGTGATCTCGACAAGCTTTGTTCGATGGGTCTGCACCTCGCGTACGATCTGCTCTACGGATTGCTCCTCACCTTCGGTTCGGGCATATACCGTATCGCAGTAACTGCAGTGCAGATTGCAGCCGGTGAGCCGGACAAACGAGCAGACCTTGCCCGCATGGGTAGACTCGCCCTGGATGCTTTTGAATATTTCGCAGACACGAAGCATAAGAGAGTAATTAATAATATTTCATTGGCTAAAGGTTTCATTCGGGGTGGCGGGTGGGCAGTGTCTTTTTAGATTTAGAGCATCCGTTACCCGCACCCGCAAGCATTGTTCCGTTAAACGAAAAATCTTTAAGTCTTTTTTGATTTCAGCGCAACTGAAACTTGAGGGTACGGGTCAAACGAAGCTCGTTTCAGCACAATCTCGCCCACCCGATACCCCGTAAAGTGCCTT
>CAISVC010000487.1 GCA_903888815.1 uncultured Fibrobacterota bacterium | reverse complement strand
TATTATAGTGTAGTTTATGTATAGTTATAAGGTAATTGTTCGTAGCCATGATTTTTTGATTCCCATTTAATCGGATAATCCGCAACTTTGCAAAGGAGGAGGAACATGCTGAAAATTTCAAAAAGTCGAATGGCAGCGGGCGCTATGCTGTTTGTAGCGGCAGGGCTATGCGGCATAAGCCATGGATATACCTGTCCCGGTTCCGAGGCTGCTGTTCAAAATCAGACTGGCAGCTATGTGCTCGGAATGCCCATGGGAGGCATCGGCGGGGGGAACTTCAATTTTCTGCCGGATGGTAACTATAACCAAACCTATATCCGTGTAGCGTCGGCCGCGGGCGCCGCGCCGCTTTGTATCGCTTTTGCCAAGCGGGGAACAACGGTCTGGTCGTCGAATCTGGTGCATGCCGGGACCATGACCACCACCTTTACCGGTTACTGGCCGACCGTGATCATGAAGTATCTGCAGACGGGCATGCTTGACACCATATCGCTTGAGTGCTTGTCGCCCATCTGCGCCGGCGACAATAAGAATTCGTCGTTACCGCTGTGCATTTATATCTTCACGATCAGGAACACCTCGACTTCATACGATACGGCGGCGATTGCCCTGTCCAACTCGGCGAGCGGAACCATCATCATCAGCGGTGGCAGAGTAATCGGGATGAAGAGCAGCACTATCTGCGTCATGGTCGATACCGCAAAATCCAACGCAGCAGACAGCATCACCTGCGGCACCACCGCATCCGATTTCACGGCCGACGGCATTATGAACACACCCGGAACCGGAGGCATTCTTGCCAAGCGCGTTATCGTGGCGCCCTCGTCCTCCCGCACCATCACCTTTACAGTTGCGTGGACGAACGTCAGTAACGGATATTACCGGAATTATTTCACCGATGCCCAGGTGCTGGCAACCCACGGCAGAGACAGCGCGGTTGCGCTCAAAGCCAAGGTCGACAACTGGCACAATAAGATTTTAAATTCAAATCTTCCGGACTGGCTCAAGGACCTGGTCATCAACAGCTGCCATACCTATAATTCCATGACCGACTGGACCAATAGCGGTACCTACGGCACCTACGGCATGGCGGAATCCATGAGCAGCGGCAATTACGGATGCATCGACCAGAGTTACCATGGCTCCATGGCCCTTCCGATCTTTGCTCCGGATGCAGCGTGGTCGGAAGTCGGCCGCATAGCCGGAGCTCAACTGGCAAGCGGACTGATTTCGCACTTATACGGTGGCGGCGATAACGCGGTCCGAAGCGACGGGGGGGCAAAGCTGACTCTGCAGGCCTACCGTAATTACCTCTGGACGGGCAATGCCACCGCGCTCACATCGGTGTGGACCAATGTGAGGAATGCAATAACGGCCATACGGAATCTTGACGCACGTGACAATGACGGCCTGGCGGACGACAGTGATATGAATACCTATGACAATCCGTACTGGGACGACTGGATGATTCCTGAAAAAGAGTACGATAACGAGCTTGATCTCGCGGCGTTAAAGGCAGCGGCGAAGATTGCGGTGCTGCAGGGCCGCAACGACTCGGCCACCAGCTATACTACGTATTTCACCAAAGCGTCCACAGGTTTTGAGAGGAACAATTCCACCACGGCGGCATCGAGCGGTTTCTGGGACTCGACACGAGTCAGTCGCAACGGGAGGAGAGGGTACTATACGGCGTCAACGAACATCAATTGCTGCAGCAACAAGGGACAGGCATGCTGGTCATGTATGTTTGAGGGCCAGTGGTATGCGGATTTCTGCGGACTCGGCACACTGCATCCGGAATCCAGAATACAAAGTGCGCTTAACTACATCCAAGACGTCAACTTTGATCCGGCCGCCACCAATCCGTCCTATATTTTGATGGGCGCCCAGCCGCCGGACGGGGCAACCCGTTTCCAGCAAAGTGAAAGCCCCGGTTCTCCCTATGTATCGTATGTCGAATATCCTGCCGGCGAGCTTGGCGTTGCTTTTCAGCATAATCTTCCCAATATCTCGATGAAAGCTCTCAATATGTACTGGTATATCACCTACAGCAAATTTCATCGCGTCTATAACGTTCCGTGCAAGGTGGCCGCGGATGGATCCGGCGCAGGCTGGGGCATCGGCCGCTATATGTTTCCACCCGGCGTCTTTGCCTCACTGTTCAGCATAACGGGGTTCACGCCTGACGTTGCCGGAAAAACGCTCCACCTGAAGCCGTCGCTGCCAACCGGGATGGACTCGCTTATTGCCGGGCCGCTCATGAATCCTGTATCGCTCGGCACCGTGGATTACCGGAGGAATACTGTAGCGATCCCCAACACGCAGCGTTTCGTCGTCCGTTTCGATTCCCCGATGCAGTTCAACACGTTCTATGCTAAAAAGCTGTACGCGCAGACCGTGTCGGTTACTAAACCAGCCGTAAGCGGCAGCGCTGTTGCGGCCACGATCGCGGTCAATACCGCCGATACGTCCGAGTACCAGGTCACTTTCGGCAGCACCCTGACCATCGACAACACAGGCGTTCTCATCATCATCGGCGGGAGTACGGCAACGAAGCTTGCCGCGGAAGGGAAGATCTCTCCGGTCGAGTTAACGGCCGACATGAAGCGCGGCACCCTCTCGTACGTGCTGCCGCAGCGGATGAAGGTGAATCTCGTGCTGGTTGATGACCGCGGCGTTGCCGTGATGCGCCTTGAGTCGGAGGAAAGCGCAGGGCAGCACGTGGTGCGACCCGAGTGGAAAAACATGGCAGCGGGAATTTATTATGCTCACTTCAAAGCCGGAGATGCGAGCAGCGTGAAGAAGCTGGTGTATGTGAGGTAAGCGACAGCCGCATCTCTCCGCATTTTTAAAGGCCACCGGTTTTTCCAGTGGGGTAAAACCGGGGGCTTTTTTATTTCAATCAGTTTGAGAGAACGTGAGACGCCTCAACGAAGAATTCCTTCAAAAAACGGTCATCGGGCAGATAGCGCAGCGCTTCGCTGTAATAACGGTAGGCGCTGCCGTAACAGCGGTATGCTTCACTCATATAGTCTTTTGATGCCTTGGCCTTCATTATCGAAAACGACCGCATGTAGCAGATATGTCCTTCTATTCTGAGGCTGTCGCCTTTACAATAGGCCAACATCTTCTCTTCCAGCTCTTTTCTTTCCGAGGGGGGAATGTTCACCACCCAGGGCATGGCATTTTCTTTATAGCGCAGGATGTCCGATAAAAGCCTAGTCGGTAATTCCTCTTTTACGTACGTTTTCCTTCCGATTTTTCTGAAGAATTCCGCAGCGGGCAGATTGTCGGTATTGATTTGAGTAACGTCCGAGGTGAATTCACGAAGTTTTTCCTCACCCATCGCACACTGGCCTATAAAATCGAACCCGTTTGAAAGAGTAATATAGTCTAATTGATCGGAAACGAATGCGCTTTTCCGCAATTTTTCATTAACCATCTGATAATCTATAGTGAGGGGTTCGGTTGATCCGATCAGATGCGTGTGGATTATGGTGTTCGGCGAATTGGTGGTCAGCCACAGCGAGCTGTGCGGGTAAACCTGCTGGAACGTCTTGACGATTACTTTGTAGTCCTCAGACGGCACATGAAGCGGCAGCCATATGCACTGGATTCCTCCCCAGTTGAGCCGCTTCAGGCAGTCCGCGAAAAAATCCTTCGTGTAAAGCGCCGCGCTTCCCTGGTTCGACTGCGGGTGTATGGGGCCGGAATAGATGATATCGTAGGTTTTGTCCGTCAATCGAACGAAATTTTTTCCGTCCTGAATGATCAGGTGGAGCCGGGGGTCGTCTAAAACGCCATTATTCATCTTCGTAAAATATCGCCTGGCCGGTTCGATGACGCCGCCGCAGATTTCAACGGCATCCAGCCGTTCCAGTTCATCGTATCTGAGGATCGATCCGGCGGTCCCGCCCGCTCCGAAAGCGATTAAAAGCGCGCTTTTCGGGTGGTCTTTCAAGAGTGACATGAGGTGCGCCGGGTACTTATGGGAGGCCACGTCGGATTGCCCGTCCGATGCAACATGTATGCCGTCTATTTTAAGCGATCTTCCATCCTGACTGCTTTCCGTCACTTCGACGCTGCCGGTGACCGTCTCTTTGAAATAGAGCAATGCCTCGCCTTCGCCGAGTCCCTGTGTCAATGCTTTCCTTAAATCCGGCGTATAGGTAAACATCAGTATAAAACTTCCCGCCGCCAGAGCGATTGCTGCAGCGTTGACTGCGGTTTTTCGATACTCCCAGGCAGTCATGAAGAGGACCGCGGCCAGAAGGAGAAAAATGCCGCCGGCGAGCACGATACTTTTCATGACGCCGATTAGGGGAACAGAGACAAATCCCGCCAGAAGCGCACCGAAGACCGATCCTATCGTATTGGCGGCATAGATGGTGCCGACACCGGCGCCGACACTCTTTTTCCCGTCAAGACTTACCTTGAGCGCAAGCGGAAAAGCCATGCCCATGAGCAGCGCCGGAGCAGCCATGATGGCCGCTGCTATTACAATGAGGAAGACAAATCCGCCCCAGAAGGTGGTTAAATGGATGGTGCTTTCAAGACCGGACTTGAGACCGTACATGTTGATAATCAGGACTGTGGAAATGAGCACCGAAACACCGATCAGCAATTCGATGATGCCAAGTTTCAGCACCGCGCCATTCATGTTCTTGACAAACCGTGATACCAGAAAGCTTCCGAGCGCCAGCCCGAACAGGAACACCGCGAGCATCGAAGCAAAAGCGTAAGCATCCATGCCCATTACCCACACGATCGCCCTGGTCCAGGCTACTTCAAGAAACAGGCTCAGAAAACCCGATATGGCGTACAATACGATGACCGTTTTTACCTGTGCGTTTTTAAGCGGACTGGTTTCAGCTTTTCCGGTTTGTTGAGGAATGGTCTCTGTATTTTTTCCATTTACCGAGTTCTGGATGCCAGGCAGCCGTTTGCCGTATATCAGAATTGCCGCCGCGATTGAAAAGTTTACAGCAGCGGCGATTGCCGTTGTGCCGATAAGCCCGACAGTGCCGATTAAAAAATATCCTGCGATAAGGCAGCCGAGGACCGCACCCAGCGTGTTTGCGGCATATAACCGGCCGGCCTGTTTCTCAGGCATTCCCCCGAACGCCCCTGTAATGAATTTGCTGATCACCGGCAGGGTCCCGCCCATAAGCGTGCAGGGAATAATTAAAATAAAAAAAGAAACAAGAAGCCTGATCAGGCTGATCTGATAAAAGGAAGGGTGGAATTGCCTGAAAATGAACGCATACAGGGGTACAACGCCGTTGATGCACAGCGGTACCACCAAGCCGAAAATGCCGATACCTATTTCCAAATACACATACGTTTTAAGGGCATTTTTCTGACGATCAACATATTTCCCGAACAGCCAGCTTCCTAATGCCAGTCCGGTCATGAAAACGGATAATACCGTGCTGGATGCGAAAACAGTGTTTCCGAAAACCAGACCGAAAAATCTGACCCAGATGACTTCGTAGACGATGCCGCTGATGCCGGAAAATACAAACAGGATAGTGATGAATCGAACGCCGGTTTTTTTGGGGTTCAAGAGCTGTTCCTCGATTTTGGAAGGATGTTTTTTATCTGAAAAGATTCATTTTCCACGCGGTATGTTTTTTCCCGCAGACAAGATCGCCGATGTAAAGTCCCGGAGGCAGATGGCCGCCGGCGCCGGTGATGCCGTTCCATCGCGTGAGATGCTTTCCTTCAGCCTTTCTTTCATTGATTAATGTTGCCGAAACCTTTCCGTCGGCAGTGAGAATCCGCAGCGTAACATGGCCTTCTTCCGGCACCGTGTATGCGATGGTTGTCGAATGAGTAACCGGGTTGGGATAATTATATGCCGATAGAGACCGCCGGCAGGGGGGTAAGCCGAACGGCGGCTTTATCGTCCCCGTGGTTTTATCGT
>CAISVC010000486.1 GCA_903888815.1 uncultured Fibrobacterota bacterium | reverse complement strand
CGCTGCGGCCTTTTTATCCCGATCATCAACAATGGCCTGTAATGATCCGATTCTTTTCAAGAGAAGCTCTTGATCTTTCTTTACCGTTAAATATTTTGTCATCGTTTTATACAAAGATATGGCCTTAATCATGTCCGTCCGGTCACAGAGTGGAGGGGTTAGGTATATCAGCCTCTGCAGCTGGACCGGAGTAAGACTTTTCAGTACGGAAATAGACTGACAGGGGCAATCATTATAAACGAATATTCCGTTATCTATGGTCTTATCTCGAACAAGCCGTGTGCCTGACTTCTGCAGAGCTGCCGGAAAGATCCTTTCACCATTCTGTTTATCGGTTTGCATCCAAAGACCGCATCTCGAGTCTATGTTCTTGCACCTGGCTTCCTCGCCGGTGTCTTGTGAATACAGTTGATAAATAGCGGTTTTGCACACGTCCCAATTGTTCGCAATTCCAATACCGGTCACCCGATACATCTTATCGGGATGATGATTAACGTCTACCGAGGAATCGGACAGGGGTATGGAATTTAATCTGGTCATGTCCGTCCCCGGCTGATTAACGAATGCAAACGATATCACAACGCTTGCGCTGTCTGAAAAATAAGGATTTCTGTTATACAGATAATCGATGACTTTCGGATTATCGATGCTTTGCTTTTTCTTAGCGCAGGCGGTTGCAAAATCCATTTTTATCGGGTCGCTTAAAAGCGGGAAGCCCTTGAAAGGATCTCGCGGGTAATACCACATCTCAGGATGAACATGCACTTGCCAGAACCCTATGTTCGCCGTTCTGAAAACGTAGCTCACGGGAATATATTCATAGAGGTAATTCCCCTTCCGAAAGGATTGAAACGGGGACGTTTCCGATAATGCGGAAAGGTTTGCGTTGCCTATATCGGCATCCCTGACTCCCCCCGTCCGGGCCTGTTGTTGAAGATATTGATTGTTTTCAAGGTAAATTACACTTCCATCATCGTCCGTGCTTTCGAGGGAATACACCGCATTATCTGTTGTCGAGGCCCTTCTTACGCCATAATAAATCGGTTTTTCTCTTAAGAAAAGCGGCGTACTGTGTAATTTATTTATATCCGCAGGCCCGAATAAACTGTCACTGGTTGCGGTTTTCCTTCCTACCGACACATAATACCCGATCTTTTTAGAAACTTCATTATCACCGCTCCACACCGTATCGTTGAAAGGATTATACACAATGTCAATCAGATTCCCTTTGCCGATATCGGAGTATGCGATATACTTATAGCTTTTCTGCGTCTGATTTCTAATGTCGTCCAGCAGATCGGCCGTGCTCTTATACCCCCGGTTGCATAAATTCGCCCATGAAACAGTTACCCCCTTGCGAGAGCTAAAATCCATTATTGCGATCTTTTCGGGAACGAGTGGAAGCACCGACGCATAAATATTCTTATTGTCGCCCTGAGCAACCGCCCACGATGATCCCCAAAGCGGGAAATTGCTGAGATTTTGAGAAAAAGAGGTCGCGATAGCAACCAATATCAACAAGGACACATTTATACACGGGGCCATATTTTACCTTTTCCCCATGTTTAAATTGATCCCGGCCCCATATCCTTCATTCGTAACGATAAACGACATTATCAAAACATGAATTTCAACCACGAAATACGGATTTGTCTGAAACGGAGAGTACGATGTCACTATTTCCTTGCCATTGTCCAGCCCGATGATTTCCTCTCTTTTCCAGGAAATCCCGAATATCACGCCCGGACGGAATATCGGAGCAAAACCTATAAACGTACCCCCGTATAAACCATAAAAAGAGTGCGTTTTCCGGCTTTCCTGGACCGTTGGGATATTGTACGTCGTTTGATAGTGAGTACACGGCCTCAAAACCACTCCGGAAGAAAAATAGAGCGGTTGCCATTTTGAATTTTCAGTAAGCTGTAACGACACGGCGGGCCATGATCCAATGGCGCTATACGGCTTCTGGAAGTTAATGTCTATGCCTATCGCCATGACTTGACCGCTCATAATTGCTATAAAAAGTATCGTTCTCATTATTTTTCTGTCTTTACAATCCTTGATGTATCGCGTTCCTGCGGCTTTTTTGCCGCTGATCCTTCAAAGATTATCTGAGAATACCGCCCTTGAGGGAAAAGCTTTAAGTAGCTTTGAGCGGAAATCTCGGACGGCTTTGCATTCCATTTCTTATACAGAGAATCTTCAAATTCCTTCCAGATCTTCTGTTCCTCTTCCGGAAATACCGTAACAAAATCCTTTACCGGCAGCGGGTCCGGCGTTTGGACTGCAAACGCCATGCTGAAACACCTGTTTTTTAACGCATCCCTGATCAATTTATCGTCACCAAAAAGCTCTTTGTAGTGCAAATAGCCGCTTATAGAGGGCTGTCTAAGCAGGGATTGTCTCATCGCCACCCTTGCGCGATCAATAAGCTCCGTGACCATTTCCGGCTTAACGTCGGGGTAATTTTTTTTAAACTGATAGAGCCTGTCCGGGTTCATTGACGCACTTAATTGGGCGATTTTCTCGTCAAACTGGTCGCTCATTTCATATCTGCAGCCCTTGAGACTTTCCCTGTTTATATGCGTGAGAGAAGTCAGTATCGAGTAGGTTGCCATGCTCTGCTTTTTCTCCGCTATCACTACCAGTGAATCAAACTTCTTCCGGAACTTCGGAATATTATCCGAGTCGTTTTTGTTAAGCGCGGAAAGGATTTTATCGTAGGTCACAAGCGCGCTTTCAATGTCGTTCTTTTTCAAATACAAGCCTGCTTCATAATTGAGTGAGTCGATCCCGATTGCATACCGCACATAATCAAGAATTGCCTCTATCTCTACGTACAAAGGCCGCTGTCTTTTGCATTCAGGGTCCATAAGGACGCTTTCGAACTTTATAATCATGTCGGGAGCAAATTTCAGGATTGACGCATAATTTTTTTCCGTAACCGCTTCCTTCACCGCATTGTAATTGTCAACCAACGCTTTCTTGTCCGCGCCTGAAAGGGGTTTGTATTCGCCCGCGATACAGCTTAAAACGCTTACCGTTAAAATTACCGCGATTTTATTCATTGTTGCCCTAGGCTTCTTAAAACCTCAAAATCCGCTTTCGCTTTGTTTACATTATCCATCGCGGCGGTTGAGGGATATTTTTTGTACAGGGCCAGGTACGCATCATACCGGACCTTGCCGGCGGTTATCCGGTCATAATAATCCCAATGGTCATGACGCGCAATGCTGCATTCAGCGGCCTGGACGGCCTCCGAAAACCTTCCCCTTGCAACTAATATCTGGGCTTTCAGAGTAAAGAGACTGCCGTTTTCATACAGAGAAATGGCCTTCTTGCAGTAGAGATAAGCGCTGTCCATATTGACGGCCATTAAATCCATTGCCCGTGCCCTGTGCGCTTGTGCGCAGTCTCTCGCCTCTTCGGTCGTGATGGCGGTTCCCCGCAGCGAATAACACCTTGACAACCCTTCCTCCTCTTCGGTCGGAAGTATTTTCTTTACCTCTTTCCGGTACTCTTTTGCCCGCACCACCGCTCCTTTCCTCGCAGGTTTAAGGCCCGTTTCAGGTACGATCGAGGGTACCGTTTCTATTTTCGGCGCTTCCACCTTTTTATCTTCTTTGAAAGCGATTTCCCCCGTATTCTTCGGCTGTTCTGAAGTTGTAACGACGCTGTCCTTCTCAATTGCCGTCGCCTTGACGTCT
>CAISVC010000485.1 GCA_903888815.1 uncultured Fibrobacterota bacterium | reverse complement strand
GTCAATAAAAGAATCAGGGCTGTGCTGAATGGTACTGTCCGGAGCATTGTTAATTCCTTTCCCCCTCGGGATGGATATGGTGGTGAGAGTGCCGGTTCCGAACCAGGTTTCCTGACTTTCGTTCATCCTACTCGCCGCGTCTTCCCATCCAGCTTAAAAGCGGAACAGTGACGTATTGTGCGGCTTTCGTCCCGAATACAGTCGCGGGGCGGTGGAAGCTTTTACTCCCTTCCCTGAATCGGCGGATAATGTAGCAGCTACCGATTTTTAATTGCCTAGTCTCCCCCTCTCTGTTTTCCATGAAAAAGAAAAATCCTCTGCTCCGGCAGGAGCAGAGGATTCCGTTTTTAATCCCCGTTAAATATGATACCTGTTGCAGCCCTCTCCGCGGGGCCGGAAGTATCTATTTTAATTACAGGCCTTCGGGTCTTCTGGCTTCCGGTTCTTCCTACTCGCTTCACCTTCCCATTCCGCAACGCGGAACAGTGGTTGCTCTAAAGCTTTGGTCCCCGGTTACAGCGGCGGGTCCGCAACGGATTTACACCGTTTTCCCCTGAATCCTGTGTTATAGTAATAAATAATATCAATTACAAAGAGCCACGCTGTCAAGAAATAAAATATCATCCTCCCATCCACAGCTTCCGGTCTAAACTCCGGTAGTGGATCGCCTCCGCGATATGCGGCGGCATGATCCTGTCTTTTCCGTCAAGATCGGCGATCGTACGGGCGACCTTGTGGATCCGGTCGAACGCCCGGGCCGAAAGGCCGAGCTTGTCGATGGCGGTTTTAAGGAGAGTCATGGACTGTTCGTCAAGTTCGCAGTAAGCACGCAGATGTTTTGACTCCATGTGCGCATTGCAGAAAATTTTTTTTTCACTTTTAAACCGGTCAAGCTGCGTGGCGCGCGCGGCTGCCACCTGCGATCGCAACGTAGCGGAATCCGGACCCGCTGTTTTCTGGGCCAGCTCATCGTAGGAGAGCGCCGGCACCTCGACGTGGAGGTCGATCCGGTCAAGAAGCGGGCCGGATATCTTGGACATGTATTTCTGAATCTGCTGCTGGGAGCAGGTGCACTCATGGCGCGGGTCTGTAAAATAACCGCACGGGCACGGGTTGAGCGCGACCGCCAGCATGAAGCGGGCCGGATACGAAAGCGATATGAGGGCGCGTGAAATCGTCACCTTGCCATCTTCGAGCGGCTGGCGCAGGTTTTCCAGGACGTTCTTGTTGAATTCAGGAAGCTCGTCGAGAAACAGCACGCCGTGATGGGAGAGCGACACCTCGCCCGGACGCGGATACGATCCTCCGCCGATGAGCCCGGCATCGGAGATCGTATGGTGCGGCGAGCGGAAGGGCCGCGTCGCAAGGAGCGGCGTGTGAGCATCAAGCAGCCCGGCGACCGAATGAATCTTGGTGGTCTCAAGCGCCTCGTCGAGCGAGAGATCGGGCAGGATTGTGGGCAGCCGGCGCGCAAGCATGGTTTTACCCGACCCCGGCGGTCCGATCATCATGATATTATGGCCGCCGGCCGCGGCCACGAGCAGGGCGCGCTTGATATGCTCCTGCCCCTTGACATCATGGAAATCGATCGGGTACTGGCGCGCCCGGTTGAAGAGCGAGCCGAGATCGGTGCGGAACGGTTCGATGACCTGTTTTCCTTCCAGAAACCCGAGCGCTTCGGAAAGATTGGCGACCGGGTAGACGGCGACGCCCTCGGCAACCGCGGCCTCCATGGCGTTTTCCTTTGGCACGATCATGCCGGTCACGCCCCGGTCGCGGGCACAGATGGCCATTGACAGCATGCCCTTGATTCTTTTAATGCTTCCGTCAAGAGAAAGCTCGCCGGCAATGAGGTACGCACCGGCATTATTGAGCCGGACCTGGGATGATGCTTCTAAAAGCCCGATCGCAATGGGAAGGTCGAAAGCCGAGCCTTCCTTGCGGACATCCGCAGGCGCCATGTTGATGGTTACCTTACGGGAAGGGAATTCAAACCCGCAGTTCTTGATTGCTGACATCACCCGTTCGCGCGCCTCGCGGACAGCGCCGTCCGGCAACCCCACGATCGTGAAACTCGGCAGCATTTCGCTGATATCGGCTTCAATGTCGATTTCGATGGCCTCGATCCCCATGACCGCCATCGAACGGATTTTTGAGAGCATACGTGCAGCCTTTCCATCGGTGACCGCAGTATATAATTGATAGACGCGGGCAAGGGGAAGAATTATAATTAATTTTATACTGTCGTAAACAGATTTTTTATCAAAGAAGATTTTGGAATCAGATGATGGTATTTTTCTCTTGCATAGAACGGATACCCCTTTGGGGCGGTGAAATCCATGGCTTATAAGCGGCTCGGTATCGCAGGATATATGGGTGCGGGAAAATCGACCGCAGCACGGTTTCTGGCAGAAGCCAATACCTCGGCGGTCATTATCGATGCCGACTATGAAGCAAAAGCTTTCATGGCAACCGACACTGAAATCAGGCGGCGGCTCGTCACGGAATTCGGCAGCTCGATCATCGAAAGAAATCTGCTTTCCTTTTCCGCGCTCGGCCGGATCGTTTTCGGTTCGCGGGAAAAACTTCTGAAACTCAATGCAATCGTACATCCTCCCTTCGTGCAATATCTGTTCCGGCTTCTGCGGCGTCATACTGGCAACCCCGTTGTTCTTGATGCAGCTTTATTGCCGCTCTGGGACATGGAATCGCAGTTCGATGCATGCCTCTGGATCCATGCGACATCTGAAACCCGTCTTGACCGTTTGAAACGGTCGCATAACGACTTCGATGAGCATTCCCTGCTGAACAGGATGCGCCTGCAGGAAGAAGTTCTGGCCGTACCGGATTGTCCGCCGTGGAGAAAAATCGATAACGAGGGAAGCAGGGAACGTCTAAGCAGATCGGTTGCCGCCCTCCGCTTATGAGCCATACGCCTATTTATATATTGTAAAGTCATATTTCCGGACATTATTTTACATGAACCGGAATGCCGGCAGACCTTCCGGCGCCGGGGGAAAACGGCGGGAATCGGACTGAATAATGCTTAAAGAACACTCTTCATTTATTAAACAGACCATAGCCGCGGTCGATTGTTTTCTTATCCTGGCCGCCTTCGGACTCGCCTACCGCATCGTTTCCCCGATCAAGATGCTGCTTCCACCGCTGAATTACTGGGTGATGGTCATAGGCTTCACGGGTTTTTACCTTTATTTTGCCTGGACGCGCGAGCTTTTTTCTCTCATGCACTTCAACTGGATGCGCAACCTTGCGCGCCGTACGGTGATGATCTTCCTCTCTGCCGGAGTGCTCGGCGCCGCCATACTGTATCTGCTTCCCGACAGCCAGTCAAGCAGGTATCTGTACGGGACCTTTGCTGCCCTGTCGTTTGTGTTTATCGGCACCGAAAAATTATTAATGAAAAACCTGATCGCGTTCCTCCGCCGGAAAAACCGCAACCTCACGCCGATCATTATTTTCGGGAGAGGAAGAATCGCTGCGCAGATCGCCCATGCGATCGATAAACATCCCGAATGGGGGCTGCGGGTCATACGGAAGCTGGACATCTCCATTTCACCGAATGATTTCGAGGAAGTGCTGAAAAACTGCTACGTCGAGGAGATCTTTTTCTGCATCCCGCGCCGGTTGTCGAAAGAGGGTTTTTCTATAGATAATTACCTGCTGGTGTGCGAAGAAATGGGACGGCCGGCGCGGGTTTTTATCAATATTTCCGGCGCCACCTCGTTTGCGCAGTGGCAGTACCACAAATTCATGGAAAGCCCGACGCTCATCTCGCATACCGTTGAGCTCGACCCGGACCAGATGCTTTTCAAACGGATGTTTGATGTGGTTGGAGCCCTGTGGGGCCTGTTCCTGCTTGTCATCTGTTATCCATGGCTTGCGGTTATCATCAAGCTTTCCTCCAGCGGCCCGGTATTTTTCAAGCAGATTCGCGTGGGAAAGAACGGCAAGCGGTTCGTCATTTACAAGTTCCGTTCCATGGCCGTGGACGCGGAAAAAAGGAAAAAAGCGTTGCAGGAACTTAACGAATGCGATGGCGCCATTTTCAAAATGAAAGAAGACCCCCGCGTGACCGCCATCGGCAGGTTCATGCGGAAATTCTCGCTCGACGAACTGCCGCAGTTCATCAACGTGCTCAGGGGCGAGATGAGCCTGGTGGGGACGCGGCCGCCCACGGTCGACGAGGTAGCCCAGTACCAGAAATGGCACCACCGCCGCATCAGTATCAGGCCGGGTATCACCGGCCTCTGGCAGGTGTCCGGCCGTAATCAGATTTCGAATTTTGATGAAATTGTCAGGCTTGATCTTTCCTATATTGATAACTGGGGTATCTGGCTTGACGTCAAGATTATTTTCAAGACACTACTGGTATTATTCAGGCGCGGTCACGCCTTTTAACGGTCGAGCAGGAAAAACCATGCGCCGGTCAAATACAAAAGTAAAGCTGCTATGGTGTTGCATGTTCGTTCTGGCCGGCTCCACCCTGTCGGCCATAAACGCCGTTGAGTGGCATAACTGGCGTCTCCCCTACTACCGGATTGCGGCGGAAATGGAGCTTTTCTCCGCTTCACCGAGCGGTATGTTCTGGGACAACCTCAGCGGAGAAGCGCCGTTCGATTCCGCCATGCTGCCCGATGCCGCTGTGTTCGGTTCGGATCACTGGACAATTGAACCGTCTTATTCAATCGGCGCCGGGACCCCGGCTCTCTCAAAAGGACGGCCAATATATTGGCAGCTTGAAGTACTTAACGATTTGCGTTACCATTACCTTACCGTTCGCCAGACGCTCAATGCTGACCGGAGGTACAATTACGACCCCCTGTATCCCGCCCACCCTGACCGGTTCGCGCGCGGACGAATCGAAGAGGCGTACCTGCAGCTTGACTGGCGATACGGTTTCGTCAGGTTCGGCCGGCTCCTGCGCAACTGGGGGCCGTTTATCGACCGCAGCCTGATCCTCTCGTCAAACCCTTACAGCTACGATGCGCTGGAATGGCAGGTGCATTCGTCATTTTTCGAGTTCCGGCACCTTTTCGCCGCGTTTGCGCCGAACGAACATTTTACCGACTCGACCGACAACCAGCCCGGTCGATTTTTTACCGCCCATGCGCTCAATGCGATGTTCGGAAAATGGGTGACCATGGGGATCATAGAAACAATGGTGTTCCGGCGCGGGAACGGATTCCCTGATTTTCAGTATGTAAATCCTTTTTCAATATATTCGGTCAGCAACACCAATCAGGAAGGCGGGGGAAACCTGATGCTCGGGTTCCAGTGGAACGTCCATCCGGGCATCGAAAACCTGTCGCTGCGCGGCCAACTGGCGCTCGATGATTTCCAGGTCGACCGTAAGATTGTAACCGACAAGGAGCAAGCGCACTGGGGAGTGGATGCGGCCGCTTATTGGCGGGATGCTCTGCCCCTGCAGATGCACAACCTTCTTAAGGCCGGTTACGGGCGCCGATCAGAATGGATCTACACGGTGACGGACAAGGATATGAACTGGGGCGAAGGGTATACGTATCTGTCAAAAGGGCTGGGCGCACCTAAAAATGACGGCGACAGCATATGGATAGGGTTTTCAGTCATTGGGAAAAAACCATGGGTGGGAAGCGCCGTGGTTTCCTACAGCCGCGAGGGCGAAAAGTGCGACACTAGCCGGTGGCATGACAGCGACCCCGGAAATATTACCGGGCTCCCTTATGATAATACTCTGGGAAAATTCCCCTCAGGAACCATTCAATCTACCCTGTCTTTGTCCATGGAAGGCGCCGCTTATTTCAAGGACTATGTTGATATCCGGATCGGGTTTGCGAACCGATGGATAAAAAACAAAGACCACCGCAGAAGTCCTGGCTTTGCCTATTCCCCCCTGTTTTCCTCAGAGATCGGCATTCATTTCAGTGATTTTTTCATCAGGCTGCCGAAGTAAAACCGTATGGATATGCGTTCAAACAACCAGTACATTGTATCCGAACGAAAAAAAGAACCGCTTCCTGTCCCGCCGGGTGCGAAAAAAATCCATGATAGGATTCATAAACTGCTTGTGGTTTTATCCGGCAGCAATGTGCATTCTTGCCTAGAACCGGAATTTAAACGGACATGGAATACGATCCTTGATCTAATTGATCGTTATCAGCAGGAGATCGCATCTGCCGCTCAATTGGCAATGTCCTGCGCAGGAGGCTGCACCGCGTGCTGCTGCCACTGGGTGGAAGATGTCAATTCATTCGAAGCCGAGATTATCGCGGATTATATCAGGCGCCGGTTTCCCGATAAAATCTCCGAAATTGCCGCCCGGTGCAGGAACGATGACAACAGGCTGCGGTCGCTGAATGAAATTGTGGAAACCAAGATTAATGCGCTGAATCCCCGCGGGTCAAAGGATGCGCTCGATCCGGTCGACCTGCTGCTCGCCTCGTTTTACCAGCTCCGCATTCTATGCCCGCTCCTTGAGCAGGGCCTCTGCATCGCCTACCCGGTCCGGCCCCTGACCTGCCGCATGTATGTCAGTTTTTCCGATCCGTCGCGCTGCAGCCCGGATTTTATCAATGCGGAAGACATTCCGACCTATCTGTTCGATCTTGACGAACAGGCTGACAGCATCATCGATTCGCTCCATTTTAAATTCCTGAAATTCGAAAACGATACGGGGCTGCGTTCGCTGCTCGTGAAGTATCTTTCCTGAACAGGAGAGCAAAAAATGCCAACCAAGCGCAAAGAAATCTACCTGGATAACAACGCCACCACAGCCCTGGCGCCGGAAGTTCTTGAAGCCATGCTGCCGTTTTTGAAAGACCGCTACGGTAACCCCTCGAGCATCCACCGCTTCGGCGGCATGATGAAAAAACATGTTGAAAGGGCGCGGGAGCAGGTAGCGGCGCTCTTAAATGCCTCTCCCGAAGAAATCGTTTTCACGGGCTGCGGTTCGGAGTCCGACAATATGGCGCTTAAAGGATTCTGCGCAGTGCACGGCTCCGGTTCCCGCATTATTACTTCTACGGTCGAACATCCGGCGGTGCGCACCACCTCCCGCCACCTTAAAGAGAAAGGTATGGGGTTGACCGAAATCGGCGTGGGCAGCGACGGCATGCTGTCAAAGGAAGAATTTGAAAATGCCGTAATCGGCAACAATACTATCGTTTCCTTCATGTGGGCGAACAATGAAACCGGCGTGATCTTTCCGATCCATGAGCTTGCCGAATTCGTAAAGGAACGGGGCGGTACGTTTCATACCGATGCGGTCCAGGCGGCCGGTAAGATGCCGATTGACCTGAAAAAGACGCCTGTCGATCTTCTGGCCCTTTCCGGCCACAAGCTCCACGCTCCCAAGGGAGTCGGCGCTCTGTTTATCAGGAAAGGAACTGCGATCGAGCCGCTCATTCACGGCGGACACCAGGAGCATGGCTTGCGCGCAGGTACTGAAAACATCGCCTCGATTGTGGGTCTCGGCGTTGCCTGCGAATATGCACGGAAGCACATGGACGAAGAAAATAAACGGATCAAAAAATTGCGTGACAAACTCGAAGAAGCGCTGCTGCGCACCTGCCCTGCGGCAAAACTCAACGGCCATAAAACCGCACGGCTTCCCACGACGACCAACGTGAGCTTCGAATCAATTGAAGGCGAGGCGATCCTGCTGCATCTTGACGAAAGGGGAATCGCCGCGTCTTCGGGTTCGGCCTGCACAACCGGATCGCTCGAACCGTCGCACGTTATGCTGGCCATGGGAATCCCCTATACCTTTGCGCACAGCTCGATCCGCTTTTCGCTTTCTCGGTACACCACTGACAATGAAATCAATGCGGTTATTGCGGCAATGCCGCCCATCATTAAAAAACTCCGGTCGCTCTCCCCGTTTGTGGAGAACGAAAAAAAATGAATCCGCTGGTTTCAGAAATTGCGCGGCTGAAAAGCAAAAATAACGCGGTGATTCTTGCCCATACCTACCAGCCCGGTGAGGTGCAGGACGTGGCCGATTTTGTCGGTGATTCCTACGGCCTGAGCGTGGAGGCAACCAACGTTACGTCCGATACGATTATTTTCTGCGGCGTCCGTTTCATGGCCGAGACCGCAGCCATTCTTAACCCGGCAAAAAAGGTGGTTCTCGTGGAGCCTGATGCCGGCTGCCCCATGGCCGACATGATCACGGTCGCGGGCCTTGCTGCATTGAAAAAAAAGCACCCCAGCCATCTCGTACTATGTTATGTCAATTCAACCGCCGAAGTCAAAGCGCTTTCGGACATCTGCGTTACCAGCTCAAATGCAGTTGCTATTGCTCGGCAATTGCCTTCAAATCAGGAAATCATATTCGTTCCCGACAAATACTTAGGAGATTTCGTGGCAGAGAAGACCGGTCGTACGCTCATACTCTGGAACGGATTCTGCCCTACGCACGCCTGCATCACGTCTGGCATGGTCACGCAGGCGCACGAAGAGCATCCTGAGGCGCTGGTGCTGATCCATCCCGAGGCGCCGCGCGAAAGCAGACGCTTCGCGGATCAGGTGCTTTCCACCGGCGGCATGTGTTCGTTTGTAAAAAACAGCGAACGCGACGAGTTCATCATCGCCACTGAGATCGGCATCCTGCACACCTTGCGGAAGCAGAATCCTGCAAAGAATTTTTATCCCGTATCAGACACCATCACCTGCCCGAATATGCGGAAGGGGTCGCTTGCATCAATCAGAAACGCGCTTGAGGGCAAAGGTGGGGAAATTATTAAAGTCCCGCCTGAAACTGCGGCCGGGGCAGAACGGGCCTTGCGGAAGATGCTGGAGATGAGCGAAGAAAAAAGCTACTCCGATAAAGCCGGTATTTTAGGAACCAGCGGCGACATGCTCAAATCCCTCATGGAAGACAAAAAGAAGGAGCGCGAGTTGTGAAAACGACTTATCCTTCCCCTGTGGAAAAAAGTAACGGTTCATTGAATTTAACTATTCACGATAGCTTGCTTTTCACCCGAACGCCTTTTCCATCTTTTCAAGCACGGCCTTTTCTTCCTCTGATATGGCGCCGAGTCCAAGGACCCCGCCTGAAGCCCGGGCGACCTCGCGGGCGTGGCCGATAATTTCTTTTTTCAGCGAAGATTTCTCTTCTTCCGTCAGCTTTTCGCACAAACCCCGAACATAGTGGGCCCATGCTTCGAGCATCGCTGCCGCAGGTTTATTCTGAAGCCACTGCCTGAGCAGATCGTATGCGACGCTTCCCGCTTTAATGTTCATGGCGACTGCAGCCTTGAGCACCGAGGCTTCTTCCTTTTTCGATAC
>CAISVC010000484.1 GCA_903888815.1 uncultured Fibrobacterota bacterium | reverse complement strand
GATACATTTCTGCCGCGCCAGGACGCCAGTGACGGTAAAAAAGCGTACCATTGTCGGTTGCGCAGACGGGATTCGCAGATGTAAACATTTACCGGTTACTGCGATCGTAACGGATGAAGCAATGTCTTGATGAATGCCGTTGTTTTGCACTGAAATGGGCGGGCCCGTGATTGCCAGTTCATACCAGAGCGTCTGGCTGGCAGGCGCAATATTGAATTGGGCTCTTCCATTGCTTGCGCTTACGGGCAAAGCAGTCCCGCGTGCGCCCGTTGCGGTAAGTGCCCAGACCTGTACAGCGGAGGGGGCATAAGGCAGCGTCACCGTACCGCTGATTCCTTCGCACAGCGATGGAGCAGAGCCCCATTGATCACGCGAGGTTATGCTCACGTCTTCTGCCGGAGGGAAGGAGAGAGCAGTCGAAGGATATTGGTACCAGAGCTGGCCGGTATTCTGCTGGGTACCGAGCGCGGTCAGTAGTATCTGCGATGCATTGCCGAACGAATCGCCTTTCATGACACTCAGGGCCAGAACGGAAAAACCGTTCTGCGCCGATTCGGCCGGCGCGATGGTAAAACCGGAAAGCGTCACCGTGCGGCCGCCGCAGTATCCGTAAACGAATTTTGTTTTTCTGGTATCGACGGTTATAAAACCTTTACCGGCGGTGGAAGCATCCCAGACGATTTCGCGCGTATCGGACGTGATCGCTCCCCCGGTCGGGGCGGCGGTCGTTACCGGTAAGGCATCCGCAGGAACGCTCTGACCGTCGAGCGCGATCGCAATACGGTGTTGCAGCGCAACCGCTGCATTAACGCCTGCGCTGGTGGCGTCAACCAGTTTCCAGGCCCAGGTAGTGAACAGCTGTTCCAGTTCGGTTTCTTTACTAATAGGAGCAACCACCTGCTGCAGGGCCGGTGCAATGTCGGCGCGCCGGAAAGCATTTGCGGCCGGGATCAGCGAAGCCATCTTAACGGGGTTCTGGTCTATGTCAAAATAGCCCGTGGCCATCTGCCTGTTCCAGGAATTGAGCGAACTGTTATAGTCAAAGGCAAATACCGCGTCCCAATCCTGCAGCGATGCATACGTTGCCAGAAACAGAAAACATTCCGCCTGAAACGTGTTCGGGGCCGGGTGATTATATTCGGTAACACAGTGCGGGCGTCCCAGCACCCGTTTGGGCGCCAGCGAGAGAAACGTGTTGTCGGTCTGATGATTGACCATGGCGCTGTTATTCATGCGCCAGTCGGTGCTGCTCCAGGCAACGCCGGGGAAATCCGGATGCTGCCAGTAGGCATGCGTGTCAAAGACGTCGAAGGCCGATAAAATGTTCGGCGTGCTGCAGCCCATGATCGTACCGAAAACAATTGATCGCGCGCCGAGCGTGGTTTTAATGTAGTCGCGCATGGCAACCCAGTAGTTTTTTTCGGTCACGGTCAAAAATCCGTACCAGTCGTGTCTGGCTTCGGTGGTGCGTGCCGGACCGTTCTGATACGGAAAGTAAGGAATTGTTTTATTGTCAAGATTTTCGCCGGCATACAGGCCCACCGTGCCGCCGATTTTCAGCGAAATATCACTAAGCCAGATGGTTCCGGTGTGGGTGGCCATATTGGAGAAGTTGAGCCGGCCGTTGGCGTCCGAAGCCGTTACGTTAAAGGTATCGCAGAACTGCTGCCAGGTCGTGGTACAATTTGCAGTCATGGAATATCCGAGATCCGACCATGGGTCATGCGCCATGCCTATGGTCGCGGTAATCGCACGGGCCATGTCCGCTTTCGCCAGGAACGACAGGATGTAAGGTTTGCTTTTGTCAAGAGCAAGGCCGCCCTGATTGCACTGAACATACCAGCCCTCACTGCCCGTGGCCGTTACATCGATCCTGAGCGCCCTGCCTCCGCCCGGGGCGTCGTTGGTCACGCTTATCGAAGCCGCCGCACCGTTATGCTGTTCCAGGTTCCACGATGCCGCAGCCGCGTTTGAAGAATTTCCATTGGTGATCATTTCGCTGCCCGTGGGTGCACTTAAAATGTTCCAGGCGCTTACCAGCGCGGCATTGGTGGTGTAGCGTGCCAAAAGCCAGGCGTTCCATTGCGTTGTCAATTCATTTTTATAATAGCCCGGAATTGCATCGATCTGGCCGCTCAGGTACTGCTGGAGCAGGCCATTTTCGTTGTTGATTTCAATAAAGGCCACCGCCGGTTCGTTTATATACGCGTTGCCCGTGTATGGGTTGACATGGGTTAAAAGCGCCTGCGCATACTGCTTTTGAAGCGATAGAATCTGCGAGTCGAAAAAACCGAGCGCCGCGCGGATTTTCCAGTCGCTCACCGAATCGATTGCCGCGGGCAGGTCGCTCCCGCGGTTGAAGGGGCGCGAAACACACAGGTTAATATCCGCGTATATACCGTGACGTTTCAAGGCGTTGATAAAATAGTCGAGTTTGTCAAGCTGAGCAGGTGAAAGCGCACGGTCGGGTGAAGTGCCGGACCAGATACCGTTTTGGGCGGCAAACATGTCCATATGGTGGAACCGCACGATATTGATACCGAACTTGGCCATGCGCGCGGCGACCGCATCGGCATCGGCATTTTGCGGAAAATCCGCGCCGAAACAGGTATTGACGCCCCAGAAGCGCATACGGCCGGCAGTTGTTGACAAGTGGCCATTGGCATCCACGCCCACGAAACCCCCTGGTGCAGTGTTCAGGCCGCCCAGGCTGATGGCGGAATTGCTGGAATCGTTCCAGGGAAGAACAAAGGAAAACAGCTGCGGGGAAGCATGCAAGGCGCCGGAAGCGCACATCATAACGGTCAGAAACAATTGCCTGCGCTGGTTCATTGATGGCTTCTCGTCCGGTAGCTGATAGGTAATTTGATTTT